>CAMCII010000283.1 GCA_945874505.1 Bordetella parapertussis
GCGAGCCGCACCCCAGTGGTCTTGCTGCCCGGCGCCTCGATTACCGAGCATACGATTGCCTTCGCGATGATGCGCGGTGGTCACTTAGACTACTCGGTGTTGGGCGGTTTTCAAGTGGCTGAAAATGGCGATCTCGCAAACTGGCTCACTGCGGGGCCAGACGCGATTGCCGCCATTGGAGGCGCGATGGATTTGGCGGTGGGTGCCCGCGAAGTGATCGTCATGATGGAACACGTCACAAAAGACCAAGCACCCAAGCTGCTGCCCGCTTGCACCTACCCACTCACGGCGGCGGGGGTCGTCAACGCGATCTACACCGACTTAGCAATCATCGACATCACACCAAGCGGCTTCGTTATACGTGCCATACTCGAAGGCCTCACGGTAGAAACCCTAGCAAAGAAAACTGGGGCGACCTTGGCAATTTCGGATAAGCTAGCCGTGATTCGTCGTAATGCGCAGGGCGATCCTGTGTACACATCAGTTTGACAAGCCCGCCCGAGGCGCAACCGCTTACAGTGACTTCATCGCAAGCCTCTCCGATTAAAACAAAGGGACACAACATGCTTCAAACATTTATCACAAAGAGCACGCGTTGGATGCTCGGTTTCGTCTGCTTGACGTTAAGCGGTTTAGCCTTGGCGCAGGCCAGCGCCAATCAACCCATCACCTTGATCATTCCCTATCCACCCGGTGGCAGTTCAGATATGCTGGCACGCCCCATGCTGCCAGAGCTACAGAAGAAATTAGGCCAAACGATTGTGCTGGATTACAAAGCTGGCGCGGGCGGCACGATCGCCACGAGCGCCCTCGCCCGCGCCAAGCCCGATGGCCAGACAATTATTATGATACTCACTGCACACGCGATCAACGACTCACTTTATCCAAAACTACCCTATGACACGCGTAAAGATTTTGCGCCTGTTTCACTGGTGGCAACCTTGCCTCTCTTGGTCGCCGCGCCACTCAGCTCACCCTTCAACACAATCACTGAGCTGATTTCCTACGCTAAAGCCAATCCAGACAAACTCTCTTATGCCTCTGCAGGCAATGGTAATACCAGCCACCTTTCAGTCGAGTTATTTAAAACACTGACCGGCACAAAGATGGTTCATATCCCCTACAAAGGCAGCGGCCCCGCTGTGATTGCCATGTTGGGCAATGAAGTGTCATTTATGTTCGACAGCATTTCGACTTCGTTTCAACAGGTCAAGGCAGGCAAACTGAAAGCGGTTGCAGTCAGTAGCCTTGCGCGTGCTTCGATTTTGCCCAACACTCCCACCATTGCCGAGACCTTGCCTGGGTTTGATGTAACAGTCTGGTACGGTATTTTGGCACCTGCCGGCACACCCGAAGCAGCGATCAACAAACTGAGTCAAGCCTTTGCCGAAGTGGCGACCGACCCAAAAGTGCGCGCCCAGTTGGCTGAAAGCGGCTATGCAACAATCGGTTCAACGCCGGCCGCTTTCGGCAAACATATTGACGCCGCACTCATCAAATGGAGCAAGGCCGTAAAAGATTCCGGCGCGACGATTCAATAGGCCAATAGAAAAAACTCAACAAATCACTCAGACACCAATAAAAACACGGCGAGACTCTCTTCATGTCAAAAAAACTGTCACAACGCGTAGGTAAGCTAGCGAACGCCCTTTCAGGGGCTGTATTGCTTGCAGCCTGCCTCAACACCCCTGCTCTGGCGCAAGCAAACTGGCCCGAGCGCACCATCAAACTGATCGTGGGCTACCCGCCGGGTGGGCCCGTTGATGTGACAGGTCGAACCTTTGCGCGCGTCTTGAGCGAACAACTTAAACAATCGGTCATCATCGAAAACCGTGCCGGTGCCAGCGGTATGTTGGGCGCAGACGCGACTGCAAAAGCGACGCCAGACGGCTACACGCTGAACTTTATCGCCAGCCCCACGATGACGATCTCGCCGATCGTTCAGCGCACGCAACTCTTTGACCCTCGCCAAGATTTCACCATGCTTGGCTCGGTCGTCAATTACACCAATGTGCTGCTGATTGGGCCGCAAATTCCTGCCAAGACCGTTGCAGAACTCATCGCCTTTGCCAAAGCCAATCCAGAAAAAGTATCTTTCGGTTCTGCGGGGTTTGGGGGCTCAAACCATTTGTCGGCTGAACTGTTGGTGCAATCCACCAAGGCGACGATGCTGCATGTGCCTTACAAGGGTAACTCGCCTGCCATGATGGATGTCATCAGCGGCAAAATCACCTTTATGTTTGACATCACAAGCACCGGCAAAGTATTCGTCGATAGTGGTCAAGCACGTGCGCTAGCCGTGACGTCAAAACAACGTAATCCGAGCATGCCCAATGTGCCCACAATGATCGAAGCCGGTATCGCCGATTACGAGGTGGTGGGATGGCTCGCCGTCGCTGGTCCTAAAAATCTGCCTGCTGGTGTCGTGAGCAAACTTTCGAACGCGATTGAGCTTGCCAAGAGAGATCCAGCTTTTCGCAAATCTGTCGAAGATGGCGGCTACACGATTGACCAAGCAAGCCCAAAAGAGCTTCACCAACGCATGCTGAGCGAGTACGCCATGTGGGAAGGTGTGATCATCAAAGGCAAGCTTCAACAGTAACGGCAAGCCTTTATCGTCATGCCATTTATCGTTTTGCTCAAGGCAGTTTCATGAACACCGTCTCAACTTTGCAACACCTGTTAGCCCAAACGCGTATCCCAGTGATTGGCGCGCCAATGTTTTTAGTCTCGGGCACCGACCTTGTTGTCGCGCAGTGCACCGCAGGGGTGATTGGAACGTTTCCCACCTTAAATGCGCGCCCCCAAGAGGATCTGCCAACGTGGTTAACCGAAATCAAAACACGGTTATCGGCATACAAAACACAGCACCCACAAGCCGTCGTATCACCGTTTGGCGTGAACCTGATCGTGCACCCCTCCAACCCACGTTGGGAGGGCGATCTAGAAATTTGCGCACAGCATGAGGTCCCTCTGTTTATTACCTCGCTGCATGCACCCAACACCGTTGTTGATCGAGTACACCCTTACGGTGGAATCGTGCTGCACGATGTCACCAATGCGCGTCATGCACGCAAGGCCATCGACGCGGGTGTTGACGGATTGATCCTGGTCGCAAACGGTGCCGGCGGCCACGCGGGTACGCTCAACCCGATCGCCTTGGTCAACGAGATTCGTAGTTTTTATAACGGCCCGATTATTCTTTCAGGATGTATCTCGCACGGCAAAGACATTTTGGCAGCGCGCGCGCTCGGCTGCGATTTTGCTTACCTAGGTACCCGCTTTATCCCCACCACCGAATCGATGGCGCCCGACCGTTATCAAAATATGGTGATCGACGCTGACGCCGCTGAGATTTTGTATTCGCCCTACTTTACCGGTGTGCCCGGTAACTATTTAAAAGCCAGCATCATCGCAGCAGGCATCGAACCCGAAGATGTTTTGGCTGCAAAAGTGGGTGGCTCGGTGTCACTCAATAAAGATTTACGCCCCAAAGCCTGGAAAGACATTTGGGGCGCAGGACAAGGCGTGGGCGCCATCGACACGATTATGTCTGTGCGTGAACTGGTTGATCAACTGATCGCTGAATACGAGCAAGCCAAACGCGACGTTCTGCGCTAGAAACGACTTAGAGCCTTGCGCTCATCGCAGACCGCATTTCAGGCATCCACGTCTGAAGCTAATTGTCTTGTCGAACTAGGGTTATCCCTTATTTGGCAGAGAGCACTGCGATCCGACCAATATTCCAAAACAGTGAAGTCTCGCATTTTGAATGCTGAACACCGCACACTTTAGATTCACTCTACTATGATGGCTATAGAATACCCTGCACGAGGGTTATTTTTTTGTGACACAACAGGTGTCGCGCAATTAGATCGTGTAAACGATTGAACTGGAGAGCATGAAATGAGTGGAATGTTGGCAGGTAAAGTCGCTGTTGTGACAGGCGCAGGCGGCGGAATTGGGCGCGGTATTGCAATGGCGATGGCCGCGGCTGGCGCAAAAGTCGTGGTCAACGACATCGGTGCAACCCTATCAGGCCAAGGCCCTGGCGCCGGTTCAGGCCCCGCGCAAGAAGTCACCGATATGATCATTGCCGCAGGTGGCCAAGCCGTGCCAAATACAGACAGCGTCTCAACGCGCGCCAGCGCCAACGGCATCATCGAATCAGCCATCCAGCATTTTGGTCGCATTGATATTGTGGTCAACAACGCCGGTAACTTGCGTGATCGTCTGTTTCATAAAATGAGCGATGAAGAATGGAGCCAAGTGATTGATGTTCACTTGAATGGCACATTTTTTGTGAGCCGCGCGGCGGCCAATCACTTTCGCGAGCAAGAGTCAGGCGCGTTCGTACACATGACCTCGACCTCTGGTCTGATTGGTAACTTAGGGCAATCAAATTATTCAGCAGCTAAGCTCGGCATCGCGGCCTTATCAAAATCCATCGCGCTTGACATGCAGCGTTTTAACGTGCGCTCAAACTGCATCGCGCCTTTTGCCTGGAGCCGCATGACAAGCTCGATTCCAGCCAATACGCCTGAAGAAAAAGCACGTGTCGAAAAATTGCAAAAAATGGATGCCAACAAAATTGGCCCCATGGCGGTGTACTTGGCAAGCCCAGCGGCACAAGACGTGACGGGCCAAATCTTTGGTGTGCGCGCCAACGAAATCATGCTCTTTAGTCAGCCACGTCCGATCCGTTCAGTCCACATGAGCACTGGCTGGACCCCAGAATCGATTGCAGAAATCGCCGCACCCGCGATGCGCCATCACTTCATGGCCTTGGATCGTTCACCTGACGCCATCGACTGGGATCCAATCTAATCATGGATTATCACAATATCAAAAACTGGAAATTTCCAGAGGTTGATCAAACCTATACCGAGAACGACAGCATCTTGTACGCGCTCGGTATAGGCTTTGGACAAGAGCCCACCAATCCTCAGCAATTGAAGTACGTCTACGAAAAAAATATGCAGACGTTTCCCACAATGGCCGTTGTATTGGGATACCCCGGCTTCTGGATGAAAGACCCAAAAGCCGGCGTGAACTGGGTCAAGCTGGTGCACGGTGAGCAACGTCTGAAGATTCACCGCTCGTTGCCCACCTCAGGGCGCATGATCGGTCGCGGACGCATCACACACGTGATTGACAAAGGTGCTGACAAAGGCGCCTTAGTGTTGTCAGAACGCACCCTGCAAGATCCAGAAGGCAATCTGTACGTGACGATGAACTCGACAACATTCTGCCGAGG
>CAMCII010000284.1 GCA_945874505.1 Bordetella parapertussis
ATGGTGTACTGAAAATCAGCCGCGTTAGGCAACAAAGGCACTAGCGAGCGCTTAGCCAAACGGCCATGGCCGATTTCGCGACGCTTGGGGGTACCCACACGACCTGTTTCGCCGGTGGCGAACGGAGGCATGTTGTAGTGCATCAGAAAACGATCACGATACTCGCCCATCAAGGCGTCGATCACTTGTTCGTTTTGCTTGGTGCCTAGCGTTGCAATGACCAACGCTTGTGTTTCACCGCGTGTAAACAAGGCGCTGCCGTGTACGCGTGGCAACACGCCCATACGAATACTGATCGGACGCACGGTACGTGTGTCACGACCATCAATGCGTGGCTCGCCTGACAGAATCTGGCTACGCACGATACGGGCTTCGAGGTCAAACAAGATGTTGTCAACCACAACGCCATCAGGCTTTGGTGTGCCTTGCGCAGCGGCTTCTTCAGCAAGTTTGGCATGCACGTCAGAGTAAACCTGACGCAATTGATTGGTGCGCTCTTGCTTTTGACGGGTTTGGTAAGCAGCGTTTAATGGGCCTTGAGCAGCAGCCGTGACGGTTGCAATCAGCGCTTCATTTTTAGCAGCAGGTTTCCAATCCCAGTCGGGTTTACCAGCGTCGCGCACGAGTTCGTGAATAGCGCCAATCACTGCTTGCATTTGGGTATGACCGAACACCACACCACCGAGCATGATTTCTTCTGAGAGCTGTTGAGCTTCAGATTCAACCATCAGCACAGCAGCTTCGGTACCAGCAACGATCAAGTCCATTTGCGAGGCTTTGAGCTGCGAGGCGGTTGGATTAACCAGGTACTGCCCATCGATATAACCGACGCGCGCGGCACCAATTGGGCCGTTAAACGGGATACCCGAGATTGCCAGTGCCGCAGAGGCACCAATCATGGCAGGGATATCGGGATCAATTTCAGGGTTGCAGGACAACACGTGAATGATGACCTGAACCTCGTTGTAAAAACCCTCAGGAAACAACGGACGCAACGGACGATCGATCAAACGCGAGGTCAGTGTTTCTTTTTCAGAAGGCTTGCCTTCACGCTTAAAAAACCCACCGGGGATTTTGCCCGCAGCATAGGTTTTTTCGATGTAGTCAACGGTTAGGGGGAAAAAATCCTGGCCAGACTTAGCATCTTTTTTTGCAACAACAGTTGCGAGTACGACAGTGTCTTCGACAGTGACTAACACTGCACCTGAAGACTGACGAGCAATTTCGCCGGTTTCAAGCACAACGGTGTGTTGGCCATACTGAAAAGATTTGGTCACTTTATTGAACATGACATGTATTCCTTACAAATGAAAAACCGTGGGCAGTGCGGCAAAAATGCCGCAGCGACCACGGTTGCTTCACGGGGAGACTGCCCCATGGATTTTGATCACTTACGCAGACCGAGTTTTTCAATCAGCGAGCGATATGAATCTGGGTTGCGGCCCTTGAGATAATCGAGCAGCTTACGGCGACGGCTAACCATACGCAGAAGGCCGCGACGTGAGTGGTGGTCTTTAATATGTGCTTTGAAGTGCCCTGTCAGTTCGTTGATACGAGCTGTCAGCAGAGCCACTTGAACTTCAGGAGAACCGGTATCGCCTTGCGCGCGTTGGTACTGCGCGACGATGTCGGATTTTTTAATATCAGCAACAGACATTTTTAAGCCTCAAATGGACAAGCGTTAAAGCCGAGGTGCTTTAACGTGATTAAAAAAGAACGAAATTTACAAACAAGCTTTTAGCGAAAAAACACTATAAGGTGTACGTAAACGCCTTGCACAAAAACAATTTTATGGAAAAAGATCCAGTAAAGCCTGAGAATTATAGCTTATTGACTAAAATGGTGACATCCCGCCCATTAGCACTCAAAAAGGCACAACTTGCTGGGCGACTGACAAGGCTTTTGAAGCAATTTAATCACGCATTCATCACGCGTTAACTCATTAAATCTTAGGCACAATATGCGCAAGCAAACATATGTGGCAATGTTGTTCGTCCTCGCACTTGGTGGCTGTGCACAACTGCAATCCGCCAAGCCCGGCACCCCTGTGGCCGACATCATCAAGCAATTTGGCAAACCCACCGTTGTTTGTCGTAACCCAGATGGTACTGAGAGACTGGTCTGGTCACAACAACCGTTTGGACATTACGCCTGGGGCACAAACATCACCAAAGACAACACCATTGGTCCGGTCACTCAGGTGCTGACCGACGCACATTTTGCACTGTTATCCACCGGAACCTGGTCTGACGAACGCGTCCGTTGCGAATTTGGTCCCCCTGCCGATATTGGGGGCATTGCCAAAGGACACGAAAAAGTCTGGGCATACCGCTATTTTGAATCTTCAGTGTGGTATTCGTTGATGTACGTCTACATGGGGCCCAACGGCAACCTGGCTAATCGCCACAATCCGGGCCCTGATCCGGCGTATTTGCTAAACGATCGCTAATCAAAAGCCACCTCAGTCGCAAAGATCTCGAACAGTCAGGCACGTTCAAGCCACAAATAAAAGGTGCGTGACTGTGAAGAAAAAGGCCACGATTATGGCAACAAGGCACGTCGCTGCGACTTGAGCTGAGACATAGATGGCCTTCAGCGCGTATGAGCTTACTCGCCCCCGCTGCGCAACGCCACCTGCTTAGACAGGCGACGCCAGCGCCACAGCCATACGCCCCAGCCAGACAGCCCATACACAATAAACAGGCCAAACAGAATCACGGGCGGGTTGCTTGAAATGAAGACAAAACCTGCAACAAAAACCAAAATCACCCAAAACGGCACGCTGCGACCCAGCGCAAACGCCTTACCGCTGTAGAACGGCAGATTGGAAACCATCGCCAGACCGCAATAAATCGTGATCGCAAAGGCCGTCCAAGCCAAAAACTCATGAGGCACTTGCAAGCGATTGTCGACGACCAGCCAGACAAAACCTGCGATCAAAGCCCCTGCCGCAGGACTGGGCAAGCCTTGAAAAAACCGTTTATCGACCACCGCAATGTTGGTATTAAAACGCGCCAGGCGCAAGGCGGCGCCGCAGACATATACAAACGCAGCCAGCCAACCCCAGCGACCTAAATCATGCAGCATCCACTCGTACATTACCAGCGCCGGCGCGACGCCAAACGAGGTCATATCTGACAGCGAGTCGTATTGCTCGCCAAACGCCGAGGTCGTATTGGTCAGCCTTGCAACCCTGCCATCCATTCCGTCAAGCACCATCGCAACAAATATTGCAATGGCCGCCATCTCAAAGCGACCATTCATCGCCTGCACCACTGCATAAAACCCGGCAAAGAGTGCCGCAGTTGTGAACGCATTGGGCAGCAAATAAATACTGCGGTGGCGAAGATCAGGGTCGCGCAAGGGATTATTAGGCATCTTCAGGCTCAGCTAGTTGACGCAGGCAAATCGGCCAGCACCGTACTGGTTGCACTCACCTTATCACCAATCGCGACTCTAGCGCGCGAACCTAGTGGTAAATAGACATCGACACGCGAGCCAAAGCGAATAAAACCATAGCGTTGCCCGCGCGCCAAAGTGTTACCCGCCTTGGTATAGCAAAGGATGCGCTTGGCGACCAAGCCGGCGACCTGAACTGCCGTCACAAGGTGACCGGCAGACGTACGCACCACCATGGCGTTGCGCTCATTTTCGAGCGAAGCCTTATCAAGCGCTGCGTTAAAAAACTTACCCGAAAAATACTGTGTTTTTAGGACTTCGCCATCAACTGGGCTGCGATTGCTGTGCACGTTAAACACATTCATGAATACGCTAATCTTAAGTGCCTGGCGTTCACCGTAGGGATCAAGGGTCTGTTCGACCACCACAATGCGGCCATCGGCGGGCGACAAAACTGCCAAAGGCTCGGTCGAGCCCGAGCGAGCGGGGTCGCGAAAGAACTGCAACACAAAGGCAGCAATCACCCAAAAAAAGATTGACCAACCAAGCGACCAAAAGCTGACAAGCACGGCGATGAGTATCGAGCCAGCTAAAAAAGGCCAACCCTCGCGGGCGATTATGGGGTGCGGATAGTTTGGTGTATTCATCATGCCGAAAGGTTAACCCAAAAAAACACGCCCCGAAGGGCGTGATTCAAAAACTAAGGACTTCAGTTGAGGTATCGCAAAAACGAACCCGTTTCACACAGAGCGCGAAGGCCCAACACGCAAACCTTCGCACTTCAAACAAAATAAAGAACTAGTTCTTTGTTTTGTCGACCAGTTTGTTTGCTGCGATCCAGGGCATCATGGCACGCAATTTAGCACCGACCACTTCGATCTGCGATTCAGCATTGATCCGACGACGTGAAATCAGTCCGGGTGCACCGGCTTGGTTTTCGAGAATGAAACGCTTGGCGTACTCGCCAGTCTGAATGTCTTTGAGTGCCAAACGCATCGCGTCGCGCGTTGCCTCGGTAACAATCTTAGGACCAGTCTCGTACTCGCCGAATTCGGCGTTGTTCGAGATTGAATAGTTCATGTTGGCGATCCCGCCTTCATAAATCAAGTCAACAATCAACTTGAGTTCATGCAAGCACTCAAAATAAGCCATTTCAGGGGCGTAGCCAGCCTCAACCAAGGTATCAAAACCTGCCTTGATGAGTTCGACGGTACCGCCGCACAACACGGCCTGTTCGCCAAACAAGTCGGTTTCAGTTTCTTCGCGAAAGTTTGTTTCGATCACACCAGCGCGACCACTGCCGATTGCGCAAGCGTACGACAAGGCAACATCACGAGCTGAACCTGAGTTGTCTTGATGCACAGCCACCAATGACGGTACGCCGCCGCCTTGTGAGTAAGTACTACGCACCGTGTGGCCTGGAGCCTTAGGGGCGATCATCACGACGTCAATATCGGCACGGGGCACAACTTGACCGTAATGCACGTTAAAGCCGTGTGCGAACGCCAAGGCAGCGCCAGCCTTGATGTTGCCGTGAACGCTTTCACGATACACCTGACCGATGTTTTCGTCGGGCAAGAGCATCATCACTAAATCGGCGGCTTTCACTGCATCAGCCACTTCAGCGACTTTGAGGCCAGCGTTAGCAGCTTTCGCCCACGAGGCGCCATCTTTACGCAAACCAACCACCACCTTGACACCCGACTCATGCAGGTTCAAAGCGTGGGCATGGCCCTGCGAACCGTAACCAAGAATGGCAACAGTCTTGCCTTTGATCAGGGACAAATCACAATCTTTATCGTAGTAAACCTTCATTCTGGGCTCCAGATTTTTTAAGTTGAATGCAAACAATCA
>CAMCII010000285.1 GCA_945874505.1 Bordetella parapertussis
CATGCCTTTTTTGACTTTGGCTCAACACAATCACGCAGGGCAGACTCCTTATGCAGGAATGCAAAACCGAGCCATAAAAGCGCTGTCCGACAGCGACATCAACGAACTTCGGCGTGGGGGTGGATGGGGGCTGGCCCTTGCCGCCGAACTCAACGGTATGCCCGGCCCTTCTCATCTGCTAGAGCTCAAAGACAAGATCCCCTTGGCCGCTGACCAAGTCGATAAAACACAGGTGTTGTTGGACGAAATGCGTAAAGCAGCCATACCGGCAGGCGAGCGCTTGATTGCGGCAGAAAAAGCCTTGGAAGCCGCCTTTGCCTCAGGAAACATGGACGAGCCATTTCTGCGCCGCTTGTTAGCCGACACAGAGAGCGCAAGGTCAGAACTGCGCTTCATTCATCTTTCACAACACTACAAGACTGTGCAGTTTCTTACACCAGGGCAGATCAAGCGCTACAACATCCTTCGCGGTTATGCCGATGATCCTTGCAAGAACATCCCCGCCGGGCATAATCCGGAGATGTACAAACGCCACATGGGATGTAATTGACCGCCCTGCGGATCGCGCGAAGTTTACGTGCGGTATTGAAGAACTAGGTCGGTACTATCGTACTCGAGTTAGCCAGGAGATTAAACGCTGAGTGTCGGCTTGTTTCGTGGCAAACGACAGGGTGGGCCACATCGGGGGCATGACACGCTGGCTTCGGCTAAAAGTGAACTAAAGTATGTTCAACAGGTCAGACATTCACTGCGACTTCAAGTTAATTAAGGGGTTTGTTGATGAATACTGAGCGTGCCATTTTGTCCGTTGCCATGCTTGCAGCATTTTCCGATGGTGCCAAAGATGAGAGGGAGCGGAATCATCTTAAGCAGTTTGCCGAGCAGCTTGGCTCAAGTTCCGTTGAGTTGATGGGCGTCTACCAAGATATTTTATTTAAACGGATCAGCTTGAATGAGGCAGCGGCCGCCTTAATCGACGAAGGCCATAGACGCTACGCTTATGAATTGGCAGTTTGTATCTGTGACAGTGATGGTGTGCGATGCGATCTAGAGAATCAGTTTTTACAGGAATTATGTAAGTTGTTGGGTTTGGAGTCTGACAAAATCTCTGCGGCGTCAGAGAAACAGGCTGATGCGATTGCTCTAGCCGCTGCGGTTGCTTCTGTGACCAGTACAGAAAAAACACCTGTCGCCGTTGCTGCCGCAAGAATTGTCGCAGTAGATGAAGCGGCTCAAAATAAAATGATCTTGAATTACTCTATCGTCAATGGTGCGCTTGAGCTATTACCGCAGTCTTGGGCATCTGTTGCGATCATTCCTTTACAAATCAAGATGGTCTATCGCATCGGAAAGGCCTACGGACACGAACTTGACCAAGGGCATATCCGCGAGTTTCTGGCAACCGTTGGTGTCGGTTTGACCTCACAGTATCTTGAACAATTCGGTCGTAAACTCGTCGGAGGTTTACTCGGTGGTTTGCTGGGTGGGACAGGTAAAAAGATGGGCGGCACAGCGACTGGCATGGTGATGTCTTTTGCCACGACCTATGCGCTCGGCCAGGTGGCAACCCGTTATTACGCAAGTGGTCGTCAAATGAGCACGGATTTATTAAAACAAACATTTACCGAGCTTATCGAACCTGCGAAGAATCTTCAGGATCAATATCTACCTCAAATACAGGAAAAGGCGCGCAATCTGGATGCCAGCACGATCATGTCTATGGTGAAGGGCACGGGCTCGCCAATTTAAGGGCTCGGCGATGCAGTCGATGCTGCGCCACCACAACTTAAGTTTCGAACTTGCTGTGCGGCCAGGGCAGAGTCCGCAGCTATTGCGGTCTGCCTAACCATCGCTTTATTGAATAAGACTGACCAGCAAGATACGTAAGAATCGGCTGATCCCGGTGTTAAAAAAGAGAATGACCTTATGATCCAACGAATCAATCATCGGTTGGGTCAGCATGAATATCTTTACATGGGGCGTCGTCTTTTTCACCACCGGGATCGCGTTAACTATTTTTATATTCGGGGTACCGCTCTGGATTAAAGCACCCAAGAACCACCAACCATCATTTTGATGACTGGTACAGCACTAAGTACCTGTGCCTTTCTTGCGGCAACTGCCCTGTTGGCGTTGCAGACTTCATACTCGGATTTTGGAACGAAGGCGACTGTGTTTGTGACAGTCTTTGCCGAGCTAGGCCCAGTATTATTTATGTGCTTCATTCTGCAGGCATTGTTCATCAGGTCAACTAGGAAATCAATCTTTGACCGTGAGGCCTTATTGCTATCCCTGTTCTTTATCGGGCAATTAGGTTTGAGTGTTGTTATCTTTAATCAAACTGCATTGACTGATCTCCAAGAGGTCACGATTGATTTTGTGCGAAGTATTTTTCGCAGTGTCATCATTCTTCTTTTTATGGGATGGATTTATTGGGAGGCAAGAAAAAGAGTTAAAGAGCATCCTAATTTTCTGCTGAACTTTATTCAGATTTTTTGTGGGTTCTGTGTGATTCAGTCTCTGGCCTGGATCTGCTTCTTAGCCACTGATTTCAGCAACGATTTCGAATTAGTTGAGCAATTTGGCGGCTGGCTTTCTTTGGATATGATCAACAGAGTTATTCGGACAGGCATTTTTTGTTTAGTCCAAGTGCTCATTTGTATTTATTGGTCTCAACACTATTCGCAAAGCGCGATTCAAGACCACCAAAAGCAAGAGAGAATTCAAGAGTGACTGAAAGAAAAAGATGCGTTGATCAACAGCTTATCGACCAACAAGGCGCGGATTGAGAGTGGCATAAATCGTTAACCTTGTTTTTGTCTCAGCATAGGGATCTTTTTAAGATCGTTCAGCGTTGTATCACTCGGGCTTAATACCCGCACTATCCAACGCCTTTTTCCAAACTACGAGCTGATCCTTCAAAATAGCGTCAAGCTCTTCGGGCGACCCACCAGCGCTTTCCATCGACTGACGCGCCAGTTGCTCGCGCACGTCTGGCATGTTGAGCACCGCATTGAGCTCTCGATTCAGAAGATCAACGATCGGCCTCGGAAGTTTCGCGGGGCCGACCAGCGCCATCCAGCTGATATTTATGAAATTTGCTAACCCCGCCTCTGTCATCGTCGGCACGTCCGGAAAAATTGGGCTGCGCTTATCGAGCACGACACCCAGCGCGCGTAATCTGTTGTCTTTAATGAAGCCTGTTGAGGTGGCCGGTGAGGTAAAGGCCAGTTGTATACGATTGGCTATCAAGTCGGCGGTTTGTTCTGGTTCGCCTTTATATGAGACCTGCACGATATCGACCTTGCCCAAGGTTTTCAGCTGGGTTCCGTAAATCAGTGCCGCTGTGTGCCCAGAGCCGAAGTTCAGCTTGCCTGGATTGGCGCGCGCATACGCAAGCAGCTCGTTTAGGTTTTTGACTGGCAGCTCTTGATTGACCAATAGAAAATGCGTGAAGTTGCCAATAAATCCGATAGGCGTGAAATCGGTCAGCACGTTGTAGGGCGGATCTTTCATTAAAAAGGGTACGCCCGCTAACGGGCTATTGGTACCCATCAATAAGGTATAACCATCAGGTGCGGCACGTGCAATAAGTTGACCGGCAATGGCGCCGTTTGCGCCTGCTTTGTTCTCGACGATAATGTTTTGACCCAGCCGTTGAGACAGCCTTGGTGCGATCGCTCGCGTCAGCGTGTCGGTGACCGAGCCCGCCGGAAACGGGATGATGAGACGTATCGGTTTGTCTGGGTATTGCGCACTTGCTGCGGCGCACGCGAGTGAGAAGGTACAAGCTGCAACGTATGTCATGATGCGTTTAAACATGGGGCGTCTCTTTAGTTTTTTTGAAAATTGATGGGTGCAGCGCACCAAGCCTTTGCTCTGATGCCTGCACATCTCTGTAAACCCATCATAATATAAACTGCGGCGATGATTGTCGTGAAGCCATGTCTTAATATTTTGCGAGGCGACTGGCGTCAAGTCACGGTTCCCTATTTCAAGAGACCACATCAGTGAAGCCGCAGCACCTTATTTCAGTAGACTACGTTGGTGAAGCCACAGATCCTGATGACGACACATAAGAATTTACAAGGTCAAACAACATGACACAAAACACCTCAAACGCGCCCGTCGCGCTAATTACCGGGGCAGGTAAGGGCATCGGCCGTGCAATGGCCTTGGGTTTGCTCACAAAAGGCATGCGCATCGCTGCCGTCGATCGAGATGAGCAAAGCTTGCTTGTACTCAAACACATGGCCAAGCAATCTGACTATGCCGAGAGCTTAGAGATATTCACTGAAGATCTTACCCGCTTCGAGGCTGTGTCTTTGGTGGATCGAATCCAAGACAAGCTGGGCGGCATCAACATCTTGATCAACAATGCGGGCCTCGGGCAGGGGCAGATTCGCAATGACTACCACCGGCATCCGCCGAAGTTTTACGACGTCACCCCGGATCAATGGCTGAACGCAATCGCTGTGAATGCGAACGCAGTTTTTCTACTCAGCCAAATTGTGTCAAAGCGTATGCTTGCCGACGGGTGGGGGCGCATCGTCAACGTCACAACAAGTTTAGGCACCATGCTCAGAGAGGGCTACTGTCCCTATGGCCCAACTAAAGCTGCTGCCGAGGGGCTGAGTGCCGTCATGGCAAGCGATCTGCACGGCTCGGGCATCACAGTGAATGTTCTAGTGCCCGGTGGCATCGTCAATACACCCATGATTCCTGGCGAGGCACCTTTTTTGCGAGAAGAGCTGATTCAGCCCGAAGCCATGTTGGCACCTCTTTACTGGCTGTGCTCGCGTGAGGCGAATGACGTGACAGGGTTACGGTTTTTAGCAAATCAGTGGGACGATAGGCTTGTTGGGGCCGAGGCGGCAAAACTGGCAGGCGCACCCATTGGCTGGAAGGATCTTGCGGTTTTGCCTGTTACGCCTAAGTTCAAAGTTTAATTGAGCTCGTTGCGCATGCACTAACGGTCGCCAACGGGGGGTTAGGCTATCCCATCAGTAGCGGTAAAACGGTGAAAAGTACATCGAAAAATGATCTTTATGCGTTGTGTTAAGTTATCAGCGTGTAGATTCTGTAACTGTTCTCAAGCCAAGAGGATTAAAGTCATGATTCGTCATTTGTTTTCGCAATGCTGCGTCGCGCTCGTCGCGTTACTCAGCCTACCTGCCAGCGTTTTTGCGAACCCAGCCTGGCCTGCATCACCGATACATATGGTGGTGCCGTTTCCCCCCGGAGGC
>CAMCII010000286.1 GCA_945874505.1 Bordetella parapertussis
GAAAAAACTTGGGTCATGTCTTAACTTTGAATGGCTCGCGAACCGTAGCGACGCGAGACGTACTCTTGAACAATCGTTTGAAATTCTTCGGCAATGTGATCGCCCTTCAGGGTAACCGTGCGCTGCCCATCGACAAACACCGGTGCCGCCGGCACCTCGCCTGTACCAGGCAAACTGATACCCAAATCGGCATGTCGACTTTCGCCAGGCCCGTTCACCACACACCCCATCACAGCAACATTCATGGATTCAACGCCCGGGTACTGGGTTTTCCAGAGCGGCATTTGTTCGCGTAAATACGTCTGAATGCGATCCGCCAATTCTTGAAAGACCGTGCTGCTGGTGCGACCGCAACCTGGGCATGCGATCACCATCGGGGTAAAGGCACGCAGACCCATCGTCTGCAAAATCTCTTGCGCAACCACAACCTCACGCGTGCGATCTCCGCCGGGTTCTGGCGTGAGCGAGATTCGAATCGTGTCGCCAATCCCCTCTTGCAGCAGCACGCTCAGCGCGGCGGTCGAGGCCACAATGCCTTTGCTACCCATGCCGGCTTCGGTCAACCCTAAATGCAAGGGGTAGTCGCAACGTGCCGCCAAATCGCGATAAACGGCGATTAGATCTTGCACGTGACTTACCTTGCACGACAGAATAATGGCATTCGGGCTTAAGCCAAGTTCTTCAGCGCGTTGGGCATTGCTAATCGCCGAGACCACCAGAGCGTCACGCATGACGGCTTGTGCCCCGAGCGGCGCCGCAAGCTTGCTATTATCATCCATCATGCGAGCCAGCAGTTCGTGGTCGAGGCTGCCCCAGTTCACGCCAATACGTACCGGCTTGTTATAACGGCATGCAACTTCAATCATCTGTGCAAAATTATCGTCGCGCCTTTTACCGCCCCCCATATTGCCGGGGTTGATGCGATATTTGGATAGCGCCTGCGCACACTCGGGAAACTGCGTCAGCAGCTTGTGCCCGTTGTAATGAAAATCACCAGCCAGTGGCACCGAGATACCCATGCGATCAAGGTGCTCGCGGATCGCCGCGACTTCTTTTGCGGCCTCGGGGGTATTGACGGTGATTCTCACGATTTCAGAGCCAGCGAGAGCAAGCTCTTTGACCTGGATGGCTGTGGCGACAGCATCGGCAGTATCAGTGTTTGTCATCGATTGCACCAACACCGGCGCTTGCCCGCCGATCGACACCACCTTGCCGCCCCACTCTATCGGCACAGGCCGGGTGCGGTGACGGGCAAGTGGCCCCACCAACACGCCAGTCGACTGAGGCACAGAGTTGCGCTCAGTCAAGGCTGTACGCGCTGACTCGGTCATTTTGTCCACGCCCCAAGCCATGCGGGCAACCAAGCCGAAGGGATCAAACCTTGCCAGACCGCAACGCCCGCTGCCACCAAGGCCAGGATCAAGATCAAGACAAACCACATCACCGAACCACCTTGCGAGTGTTCAATTTCGTGCGCGCCTAACGTGCGGGTCGACGTATGGTTCGCGATGCCGCCTTGAACACTACCGATATAGGGTTCGAGTATCGCCTCAAGGGGACTAGAGTCAATCTCTAACAATTTAGCGTAATTTTTGACCAGGCTTTTTAACGGAAGCCCTCGTGGCAGGCTTTCAAACCGTTCGGATTCGAGCGCATCGATCAGCTTGGCTGGATACTTGAGCCGTACCTCAACATCGTGCAGCGACAACCCTTTTGACACACGCAAACTACGTAACGAGCCGGTCGAAATGATCAATTCATTTTGAACGGGCGGGGACTCTTCACGCAAAGGATTTTTCAATTCGACATCGGTCATGCTCGAACCTCTTTTATCGGAATCGATCGTTTCAAAGCCATTTTTTCGCTTAAACGCGTACGGTCTTGGACTTCGCCTGCCAATTGCCCACAGGCCGCATCAATATCGTCGCCACGGGTTTTACGCACTGTGGTGACAATACCGGCATCGCTAAGTATTTGAGAAAACGTCTTGATACGCGCGGCAGCTGAACGCTTCAGCCCTGAAGCGGGAAAGGGATTAAAAGGGATGAGGTTCAGTTTGCAGTGCACGCGGCGCACAAGGTCAACAAGCTCGTGGGCCTGTTGATCAGAATCATTCACGCCATCAAGCATCACATACTCGAAAGTGATGAAATCGCGCGGCGCAAACTCAAGATAACGCTCGCAGGCAGCGAGCAACTCAGCAAGCGGGTATTTTTTATTCAAGGGCACCAACTGATCGCGCAACGCATCGTTAGGTGCATGTAAAGACACGGCGAGCGCCACAGGGCAATCTTGTGACAGGCGATCCATCATCGGGACGACACCCGAGGTAGAAATCGTGACGCGACGACGTGACAGGCCATAGGCATTGTCATCAAGCATCAGGCGAACTGCGGTGACCACGGGATCGTAATTGAGCAGGGGCTCGCCCATGCCCATCATGACAACGTTGCTAATCACTCGAGCATCAGCGATTTTCTCACCGGCCGCTAGGCGGGACGAATCGATATCTTTTAAGAGTTCGTGGCGCGCCCACCATAATTGCCCGATGATCTCGGCAACCGAGAGATTGCGATTAAACCCTTGATGGCCGGTTGAGCAGAAGCGACAACCAACGTTGCAACCCGCTTGGCTAGAAATACAAAGCGTGCCGCGATCGTCTTCGGGGATAAACACCGCTTCGATTGCGTTGCCCTGACCCACATCAAACAGCCACTTACGGGTGCCATCACTTGAGCGCTGCTGAGTGAGCACCGCCGGCGCTTGCACCACGCACTGGTCAGTCAACTGGGCGCGAAAGTCGCGCGCCAAGTCAGTCATATCGTCAAAGCAACTGGTATTGCGCTGATGCACCCACTTTTGCAATTGCCGGGCACGAAACGGCTTGCCCCCCCACTGCCCCACTAATTGGGTCAGTGCCGGAGCATCAAGCCCAAGCAGATTGATCGGTTCAGGATGCATGCAGAGCGAGCCACTTTTTCAGTCAACCGAATTAACGGCTGTGGATGTTGATTTCAGGAAAGAAAAACGCGATCTCGACAGCCGCGGTTTCGGGAGCGTCAGAGCCATGTACTGCATTAGCATCGATACTGTCAGCAAAATCTGCGCGGATCGTGCCTTTTTCTGCTTTTTTAGGGTCAGTCGCGCCCATCAGGTCGCGATTGGTTTGAATGGCGTTTTCGCCTTCAAGGGCTTGCACAAAGACTGGGCCAGAAATCATGAAATCGACCAGGTCTTTAAAGAAAGGGCGTGCACTGTGCACAGCGTAAAAACGCTCGGCATCAGCACGTGACAACTGCTGCAGACGTGCGGCAATGACTTTCAAGCCTTTGGCTTCAAAGCGCGAAATAATTTGACCGATCACGTTCTTTGCAACGGCATCGGGCTTAATAATCGATAAGGTACGTTCGACAGACATGTAAAACTCCAAGATTTCTCAATAAAAACAGGGACTTTGCTAACGCCCACCGTAACCCGATATTCTACCACGGCACTAAACTCGACAACATCCTAAAATACCAAGCTTGAACTGAACTTTTGCCAGGCTGACTGTAGGCTTGGCACACTGCCTAACACTTGCGGAACACTATGAACCAGCCCAACCCACTGCCAGACGTGGATCTCTCAAAAAGTTTCGAACCCGCCGAGATCGAAGCCCGTTGGTATCCCGAGTGGGAGCGCCGAGGCTATTTTGCTGCTGGCCAGCATGTTCAAGCGTCTATGCCTAGCGGCACCGCCGCGACTCAGGCACCCGCCCCCGCCTATGCCATTCAGTTTCCACCGCCAAATGTGACGGGCACCCTACACATGGGGCATGCGTTTAATCAAACGATTATGGATGGCCTGATCCGCTACCACCGCATGCTGGGGTGTGACACGGTGTTTGTGCCAGGTACCGATCACGCAGGCATCGCGACTCAAATCGTGGTTGAGCGGCAGCTTGATGCGCAAAAGGTGTCGCGCCACGACCTTGGTCGTGAAAACTTCATTAAAAAAGTCTGGGAGTGGAAAGAAGTCTCAGGCAACACCATCACCAGCCAGGTGCGCCGCCTGGGTGCCTCGGCCGACTGGCCACGTGAATACTTCACCATGGACGCCCAAATGTCAGAAGGTGTCGTTGAAACCTTCGTGCGGCTGCACAAGCAAGGTTTGATCTACCGTGGCAAGCGTTTGGTGAACTGGGACCCGAAATTGATGACTGCGGTCTCTGACCTTGAGGTGCAAGCGGTCGAAACCGAAGGGCATATGTGGCATATCCAGTACCCGTTTGTTGATGGCCCCCAAACCATCACGCAAGCTGACGGCACGGTAGAGACGTTATCAGGCATGACGATCGCCACCACGCGCCCCGAGACGATGCTGGCCGATGGCGCGTTATGCGTGCACCCCGACGACGAGCGCTACAAGAACCTGATCGGCAAAATGGTCGATTTACCTTTGTGTAACCGCCAAATCCCAATCATTGCCGATAGCTTTGTGGATCAAGCCTTTGGTACCGGCTGCGTCAAAATCACGGGCGCCCACGACTTTAACGACTACGCCTGCGCCATGCGCCATGGTTTGCCCTTGATCGTGATTTTTACGCTTGATGCGAAAGTCAGCGATCAGGCGCCAGCCCAATTTCAAGGGATGGATCGTTTCGATGCCCGCAAGGCCGTTGTCGCCGAACTTGAAAAACAAGGTTTTTTGGTTAAGGTTGATGCGCACAAAATGATGCAACCACGCGGTGACCGTAGCGGTGCCGTGCTTGAACCCATGCTGACCGATCAGTGGTTTGTGGCCATGAGCAAACCGGCACCTGCCGACACGCTACATCCGGGCAAAAGTATCACCGAGGTCGCCCTTGAGGTCGTCGCGAAGGGCGACGTGCAATTCTATCCTTCAAACTGGACAACCACCTACAACCAGTGGCTTGAAAACATCCAAGACTGGTGCATCTCGCGCCAATTATGGTGGGGCCATCAGATCCCGGCTTGGTACGCGGCCGATGGTCAAGTGTTTGTTGCCCGCACCGAGACAGAGGCCCTTAGTCAGGCAGCGTCAGCGGGCGTCGTGGGCCCACTGACGCGCGACCCTGATGTACTCGACACCTGGTTCTCGTCGGCGCTGGTGCCCTTCACCACCATGGGTTGGCCTGAGCAAACCACCGACTACGCGCGTTATTTGCCTTCGAGCGTATTGGTCACCGGTTTTGACATTATCTTTTTTTGGGTCGCCCGCATGGTCATGATGAC
>CAMCII010000287.1 GCA_945874505.1 Bordetella parapertussis
TCAAGCCCAAGTTGACCACCCAGTTGTGTGAGATTGCATACTTGCCCAGATGTTTGAGCCAAGGCGCTCAAGAACTTGGGCAACTGATCTAATTTTTCAACATTGACCAGGTCGCGCACGTCGCGCGCAAGAATGGCGCCCGTGTATTGCAACCCCCAAGCAGTCCTTCTGCGAGCCGTGGGTCGCGCCACAACCTCGGGATAGCCTCCGCGTAGCGCTCGTTCAACCAAGGTCTGAACAACCGCGAACGGCCTTGACTGGAGGACTTTTCCAGCAAAAATACTGTCAAGCCAATTGGCATTCGCCCCATTCATTTCACTTTGTGACAGTGGCAACAGGCACAGGGTTTCCATCCGGCCAGCAAGCGAATCCGCCACAGCCGGCAAGGCCATGAGGTTGGCGGAACCTGTGAGTAAAAATCTGCCAGCTCGACGATCTTGGTCGACCGACTTCTTGATTGCCAGAAGGAGTTCGGGCGCACGTTGAATCTCATCAATCACGGCACGATCTAACCCTTTAACAAATCCCTCGGGATCACGCCGAGCCGACAGCAAGGAAGCGGCATCGTCTAACGTCACATAGTGCATCGTGGCGCCTGCCATATGCCGCACAAGAGTGGTCTTGCCGGCCTGACGTGGCCCTAAGATTAAGACCACAGGAGTATCGAGCAAGGCCTCGCTGATGCGAGGCTCAATTAATCGTGGAAATGGATTTATGTGATTGATCATAAACCACATTATAGCGGCAAATTCGGATTGTTATCCCGGCAGATTAGGATTATTATCTCGGCATATTCGGATTATTGTCCCGGCAGATTCGGATTATTGTCCTGGTAGATTAGGAATATAAATCCGACAGACTTCGATCCACTACTCAGGCTTAATCCCAGCATCTTTGGCGACCTTACCCCAGCGTGCTTGCTCTTTTTGAATGTAGTCACCGAATTGCTCGGGTGTCCAGGGCGTTGGCACCGCACTGAATTGGGCAAACCTTTCAGTGACCTCGGCAGACGCCAAGACTTTATTCATCGCTGCGTTAATCTTTTTAACGATGTCTTTTGGGGTGCCTGCGGGTACCAAGATGCCCTGCCAAGAGCTGATGTCTACACCCGAGTAGCCTGACTCATTGACGGTCGGGATATTAGGTGCAACTTTTGAGCGCACCGGTGTGGTGATTGCCAGACCGCGCGCCTTACCCGAGGCCACCTGAGGATAGATACTTGAGAATGGATCAAACAAGACTTGAATCTGCCCACCTATTAAATCTGTGACAGCTGGCGCACTCCCTTTATAAGGAATGTGATTCATCTTGATACCCGCAAGCCCAGAAAAAAACTCAACGGCCAAATGAATGGAAGTGCCCGCCGTGCCGTAATTTAATTTACCTGGATTGGCTTTCGCATAGGCCACCAGCTCGGCCAGAGTCGCAGCAGGTACGGTTGGGTGCACTGCAATCAACAAAGGTTGCACCGCCACCATACCAACTGGATCAAAGCTTTTTAAAGGATCGTAATTGAGCTTGGCCATCGTCCATTGGTTAATCGCCATGGTACTGATGTTGCCCATGACCCAGGTATAGCCGTCAGCAGGGCTGCGAGCAACCACCTCGGCACCGATCGCCCCACTCGCACCGGCGCGGTTTTCAGCGACCACCGTTTGACCGAGCTCATCGGTGAGCTTGGCTGCCATGGTTCGGGCCACAATGTCAGTCACGCCAGCGGGTGGGAAAGGAATCACCAGTTTGATGCTGCGCTCTGGGTAAGACTGCGCCTGTGCAGTGAAGGCGCCTAAAACCAAGGCAATTGCTGCCGTTTGCTTGATGACGAATTTGCCAATCGTTGGGATGTGCATAGTGTTGTCTCGGTTATTTTTAGGTATTGCCTGCAATGCTAACGAACAATGGTCAGTCGTTCAAGACTAATCACACGAAAAAACAATATCGGTACCATTGTCGCCCTCGTACAGATCACCCACAAACGCCAGGCCGATCCACTCCCAACCGTGCTCAGACAGCCAGTCTTGATAGACTTGCTCTGACAAGTCGCGGGTTGAGGGCATCTCAAAACGAACCGTCACACTTAAGGTCAAGCCGTTTTCGTCGCCATCTATTGCCCACTCGGTATTATCTTCAGTCAAGGCGATTTCAACGACACCGGTATTGCGCCCAAGCGACAAGCCCTGCTTCTTGAATAAGCCACCCGTGAAATAGTTGACGTCAAGCTGCAGCGGCTGCAAAGCCTGCCAGGCAGCCAGCTTGAGGCGCTTGCGTTCGGCTGGTCCCGAGGCAGCATTGGCTGCCAACAACAACTCAGACGCATCGCTGATCTTGCCATAATCCTCATCATCATCAATCTCATCCTCAGGGGGGAGATTGACTTTCAGGCCTGTGATGGTCCATTCAAATTTAGCGCTTCTGGTCATGGTATTTGGCTAACGAATATTTGCTGAAATAGATAACTGCATTATGCCTTGAAGCCGCGCCAAGGGTGAAACGGTGCGTTGGCGGTTGGCTGTTGCAATTCCTTACAACCTGAATGGCGATTGATCGCTAAAATTCAGCTATACAACCTATTTTTGATCTACGAAAGAGGCTCACAGTGAAATTTTTACGTGCACTGTTCACTAAATTATATTTTTCAACTCACAAATCTTTTATCAAAAACAGTCGAGCAAGGCTGTCAAACGAAACGTACACACAACACGACTTCTCTCGGGTTATGGCCGATATGCGGCTAATCGGCCAAGACTTGAATCACACAACAAAACGCACCTTGGATCAGTATGGTCAGTCGTCATACTAAGGCGCAAAAAAAGTCGCCGCCTCTGTGCTCGGAGGGGCGACTCTAGTCGGTATGGTGACCGCTTTTATTGCAGGCAAAAAACCAGCCGAGAAAACGACTTAGCGGGCCAACACCATACCGCGGTATCCCTCAGCTGCCACTTGGTCGCAGATGACGCGGTATTTATCTAAGCCGGCAACGTAAGGCATAAACACCCTGGGTTTGCCCGGGATGTTGGCACCGACATACCAAGAATTTGCCAATGGGTACAGGGTTGAGTCGCCAACTTCATTCACGTGCTTGACCCACTTCTCTTCTGCATCTAAGTCAGCCTCGACACGCGCGTATTGATTCTCTTTGACATGTTTGAGCAGATCAAAAATCCAATCCACGTGCTGCTCAATCGCCGAAATCATATTGGTTTTGACTGACGGGCTACCGGGGCCTGTGATGATCAACATGTTCGGAAAACCAGCCGTCATCAACCCCAAATAGGTCTTGGGGCCTTCTGACCATTTTTTGCGTAACTCGGCACCGTCATTGACTTGGATATCGATATCCATAATCGCGCCAGTCATGGCATCAAAGCCTGTTGCAAAGATGATGGCATCAAACTCGTATTCGGCTTCAGTGGTTTTGATGCCCTTCTCGGTGATCTCAACGATCGGCGCATTTTTGATATTGACGAGGGTGACGTTTGGTCGATTGAACGTCTCAAAATAATCGGTATCTAGCGGCAAACGTTTGGTACCAATGTAGTGATCGTCAGGGCATAAGATCTGAGCGACCTTGGCGTCTTTGACGATCGTACGAATTTTTCGGCGTACAAACTCAGAGACCGCCTCGTTGGCGTCTTTATTGACCAGCAGATCTTTGTAAGAGTACAAAAAGCTGATGTTGCCACCAGTGTTCCACTTCTTTTCAAAAATCACTTCGCGGTCTGCTTCAGAATCTTCAAGCACGTTTTTAGTCGGTGGCGGATAGCCAGAAATCCCAAAGGGTGTTTTATTGGCTTCAGCGCGCGCTTCTTTATAACGAGCCTTATGCTTTTTGATGGTTTCTTCAGGCAGCTTGTAATTCACAGAGGGCACGCTGAAGTTTGCGGTACGCTGAAACACATGCAAATGTTTGGCCTCTTTAGCCACCACAGGAATCGTTTGAATGCCCGAGGCGCCGGTACCAATGATGCCGACCCGCTTGCCCGTGAAATCAACTTTGTCGTGCGGCCATTGACCGGTGTGATACCACTTACCTTTGAAGTTATTCAGCCCTTTAAAGTCGGGCACACGTGGCAACGACAAGTTGCCTGACGCCATGATGCAGAAGTTAGCCGACACGACCTCACCAGTGGTTGTGGTTAAGGTCCAGTTATTTGTCTGGCGATTAAACACCGCGGATTTGACCCGTGTGTTGAACTGAATATCACGGCGCAAATCAAAACGATCCGCAACGTGGTTGGCATACTTCAAAATATCTGGCTGCGCGGCAAAACGCTCTGGCCACTCCCACTCTTGCTGCAAGTCGTCTGAAAACGAATACGAGTACTCAAGACTTTCAACGTCGCAACGCGCACCGGGATAGCGATTCCAGTACCAGGTGCCACCGACGCCGTCGCCCGCCTCAAGCACTTTGACGCGAAGCTTAAGTTCACGCAAGCGGTGTAGCGTGTACATGCCGGCAAAACCCGCGCCAATTACGACGACATCATATTGCGAGGCTGGTGCTGCTGAAGTCATTGCTGTATCTCCGATCTAGCTGTTTTAAATTCGACTGTTTCAACTACGAAGTGTGTGGCAGATCACTTTAGTCTGCACGACTTTGTATTCAAAACCGCACATATTCTGTATCGATAGTCTAAACGGATTTTGATAGATGCCCAAGTCGCACAAGACAGTGCGACACAATTTTGATTTTTTCACAGCAAACATCACCTCATGCGGCACTGCAGCATGGCAATTAGGTGGCTTGAGCTCTGACAATGACTCCATGATCCTGCTCTGCACGACACGGGCTTCAGTCAAATCTTGCACGCACTGCCAAGCTCAACCGATCACATTTTGGACTTTCAGCCTTGGGCAGGCCGTCACATCTTGCACTTTCTGCAAAACCCAGTAATCTAGTCTTCACAACTCAGGATCCCACACGAATAGCGCGTCGTGAAAAACTCGGATCCCTATAAACTGACCGAGACAGCCATGAAAGCAAATAGACTCTTTTCATTGATCGCACTCGCGACCGCTTTGACCACGACTCACATCGTACAAGCCGCGGATCCCGCGACAAACTACCCCTCTCAAACCGTCAAAATCGTGGTGCCGTATGCGCCGGGCGGCATCACCGATCTACTTGGTCGTGCGTTGGCCAGCCGCTTAGAAAAAAAGTGGGGGCAATCGGTTGTAGTTGAAAATAAATCAGGTGGCTCTGAAGCCATCGGGGCTGCGTTTGTTGCCAAAAG
>CAMCII010000288.1 GCA_945874505.1 Bordetella parapertussis
ATTCATTGCTGTGCAATCGACAGAGGCCAAAGAGCGTTTGAAGGCCGTATCCTATGGACAACAAAAAATTGTCGACGCCTCGGTGACGTTCATTGTCTGCGGCACGCTTGAAGCTCACAAAACGCTTGCAAAAGCGTTAAAGCCAACCCTTGACGCAGGATTAATCGATCAGGCCATGTTCGATAGCTGGGTGTCGATGGCCGCTGGCGGTCATGAAAACAACCCAGAGCGTCAACGCGATGAGGCAATTCGTTCTGCCTCGATGGGCGCAATGACGCTGATGTTAGCGGCGCAAGGGATGGGTCTGGTCACGGGCCCCATGATTGGGTTTGTGCCCGCAGATGTCTCGCGCGAATTTAAACTCGCTGCGAACGACATCCCGGCGATGCTGGTCGCCGTTGGCTACGCGGCGCCAGGCAACTGGCCACAAAAGCCTCGCTTGCCAGTCGATGACGTGTTGACGATTGTTTGAAAGCGACGACTGAAATTCGCCCGACTCAGAGGGAGGATTTCAAAGCCACCTAGTGTTTACAGCGGCTGACAACCGGCAAAAAATCATCCAAGCGTTTATCAGCCAACAAACAAGCGTGTAGGGCCTTAAGCCAGCAACCCCAGCCGTTTCGCAAGGGCCACAGTATGTTCGGCTTCGGTAATAAACGGGCCGTCAATCAGTCGGCCGTCAACGACAAACGCCCCGACCCCTTCTGCTAATTTTTGACGAGACGCTTCAAGCACTCTGACAGCATGTGCGATCGCAGCGTCACTTGGGCGAAACACTTCATTTGCCAAGGCGATTTGCGTTGGGTGAATGCAGCTTTTACCGCTAAACCCCAGCCGTTGTGCCGCTTGCGCGTCCAGCTTAAAGGCCTCTGGATTTTTAATATCAACAAAAGCGCCATCGTATGCATGAATGCCAGCCTCAGCGGCAGCAAAGCGCACCGCGACACGTACGGCCTGCAAAGCCGAGGGCTCGCACGACACAATACCTAGCGGCGCGAACAAATCACCAAACCCGATTTGCAACCCCACCACACGTGGGTGAGCGCAAGCGAGTTCTGCAGCGCGTCGCAGCCCCTTAGGTGACTCGATATTGACAAGGATGCCGATTGGCCGCGCTAGGCCGCGCGCCTTCTCAAGCCGCTCAAGCTCTGCAGCAACAGCGCGAACGGTATCGGGATCTTCGACCATCGGAAGATTGACGACATGCGTGGCAGCACAGACCACAACCTCAAGGTCTACTAAGCAATGAGGCGTATCGATCGCATTGATTCGAACCACAATCAGTTTATGATTGGCCGACAAATCCTCGTTAAAGAGTGTTTGCAAGGCAGCACGGGCAGCAGGCTTGCTGTTTTCTTCAACCGCATCTTCAAGATCGAAAGAAATGGCATCTGCAGCGCTCGCCAACGCCTTTTTAAATAGCTCAGGACGCGAGGCAGGTACAAATAATTTACTGCGCATACAACGATCCTTTTAAATCATAATCAACGTTGATTTTATAATAGCGCTAGCGAACCTAGCACTCGCCACACAGGAATCCACAACATGAGTCGGCACGAATTAAAAGCAGAAGTTACCGGATCAATCTGGAAAATTGAAACAATCATTGGTCAAGCACTCGATAAAGAGCATACCGTACTGATTATTGAGTCAATGAAAATGGAAATCCCTTTAGTCGCTGAAGACGGTGGCACCCTTGTTGAAATTTGCGTCAACGAGGGCGATTCGGTCAGCGAAGGTCAAGTACTGGCAATCATTGAGCGCTGAAATCTGCAACGCGTCTCACTCCCCAGCAATCTGAAACAGCGTCGTCGCACTTGACTGCCGAACCCCAGTTTTATAGCGACTTAAAACTTGACAGTTCTAGCGCAAACGACACTGTTGGCTCAGACGACCGAGATTAACGTGCCAAGACATAGCAAACCTGACTCACTACTGCTTCTGAATACCAGCCTTCGTGACAGCAGTTTGCCAGCGACTCAGGTCACGTTTGATTTGTTCGGCATACTGCTCGGGGGTCGTCCCCTCGACAGATAAGCCAACGGCCTGCAAAGTCTGGATAATCTCAGGCATTTGCAAAATCTTAGCAATTTCTTTTTGCAACAGATTCACGATATTTGCAGGTGTCTTGGCAGGAGCCATCATGCCGTACCATGAGTTCACCTCAAAGCCTGGATAGGTCTCAGCAATCGCGGGGAGCTCTGACAGCAAAGCTGAACGCTTGAGCGTACTCACACCGATTGGACGAACTTGACCAGATTTGATGTAAGGCATTAACGCCGCGATATTTAAAAAGGTGCAATTGATTTGCCCGCCAAGCAAATCAGTCATCACGGGTGCCGCCCCTTTGTAGGGGACATGTAGCATATTGACATTGGCCATTGTTGCCAGAATTTCGCCAGCAAGGTGCGTTGTGCTACCGATACCGACGGAGCCATATGACAGCTTGCCCGGATTTGCTCGCGCATACTCAACAAACTCTTTTAGATTATGGATCGGTAAATCTGGACGAACCACCAATACTGTTGGCGCTGACACAATCTGCGTAATGGGCGCAAAGTCACGCACCGAATCAAAAGGCATCTCTTTTTGTACAGCTGGGCTAATCGTGATTGGGCCAACATGCGAAAACAACAGCGTGTAGCCATCGGGGTTCGCGCGGGCAACATAGTTTGCCCCAATCACACCATTGGCGCCCGCCTTGTTTTCTAACACAACGGGCTGCTTAAGCGCTTCTGAGAGTTTCTGTAAGATCGGCCTGGCGACGGTATCCGCAGGCCCTCCAGGCGGCCACGGGTTGATCACAGTAATCGTACGAGTTGGATAATCGGCAGCCAAAGCGCTCGTCGTCAGAGACATTGCGATTAAAACCTTAGTCAAGCCAATGAGATTCTTTTCTAAGCGATTCAAACCAAAAAAGTGCGTAGTCATGATTGGACTCTTTGTAAGTTAGCGTTACTTTCCTCCTCACCCAACTGGATGAGGCCCTTAAAGAAACCATGCCTTGAAGACAGCGCGGCTTCGGTCAAACAAATCAAACATTACAACGACTCAGGCTCGAACAAAGGCGGAGCTGCTCCCTCCGACACCCGTTCTGCTGGCTCACCGCGTGTACGCCAGCCATTCACCACCACGCGCATGCCAACTGTAACTTCCTCGGGCTTGACCTTGATCAGGCGAGTCATTAAGTGAGGGCCTTCATCAGTTGCCACAATCGCAACCACATACGGAACATCTTTTTCGAAGGCTGGGCTTGGTGCACGATAGACAATTGAGAAACTATAGACATTGCCGCGACCGCTCGTTACAACGGCTTGAATATCCAAACTGCCGCAGACCGGGCAAGCAGGACGAAGGTAAAAGTGAAACTCTTTGCATGCTTGGCATTGGGGCAAACAAAACCCCTGCGTTCGCAGACTTTCCCAATATTGCTGACTGGTGAGCGGATTCAAAGAGGTCGTCATTCGTATTAGCCTTTTCCTAGAATCAAGGTATTGTGCAAGCCAATAATCCCGCCATTACCATGCACCAGCACCACTTGCGCGTCTGGCACCTGTCGCGCTTGTGCTTGACCTCGTAATTGACGCACCCCTTCTGTTAGATGAAACATTCCACCCGCTAAGCCGGGATGGCCTGCTGACAACAAGCCCCCGTGTGTCGTCACTGGCAAAGGGCTGCGTAAGCCAATCCCTTGGCTCGCGACATAGTGTCCGCCTTCACCTTTGGCACAAAAACCAAGATCTTCAAGTTCAATCAAAACAGTGATGGTGAAACAGTCGTACAGTTGAGCCACATCGACATCACGAGGAGTCAAACCCGCCATCGCATAGGCCTCTTGGCCCGAACGAACCGCACCCGTGGTGGTGACATTTTTATAGTCACCAATATAGGTGTGCGAGTGTCCATAGCCATGGCCCAAAAGCTTAACTGGCATTTGCTTTAGATCACGGGCACGTTCTGGCGTTGTCACAATAAATGCCACGGCACCATCTGACATCAAGGCGCAATCCAACATTCTTAATGGCGAGGTGATCATGCGAGACTGCATCACATCAGCAATTGAAATCAGCTCTTTTTTAAAAGCAAGTGGATTCAAAGAGGCATTTTCACGCATCGTGACCGCGACTTGAGCGAGTTGCTCGTGAGTGGTTCCATATTCGTGCATGTGACGTTGCGCCGCCAGCGCATACAAGGTAGGGACCAGCGGGCCGTGAGGCATCTCAAAGTCAGTGTGTGCCCAACCAGCATCGGCCAGTTTTTTCACCGAATCGCCACGCGACTGAAACGACAACATATTTTGCCCTGCGACACATAAGACCGTTTCGCATTGCCCCGAGGCGACCGCCATGGCTGCATGGTGCGCCATCGCGACACCTGAAGCGCCGGCGACATCCAATGTCGCCAAGTAACGCGCCTGTATCCCTAGTCCTTCCGAAACGACGCCGCAGGGCATCGCCCAATTTTCGACACGGATTGGAGTCGTTAATAAGCCATCCACGTCGGCAAACGTTAACCCCGCATCAGCCAGGGCGTTTGCAGCTGCCATACGCTGTAAGCCCAGGGCATCAAGATGAGGGACTCGCCCAACGGTACTCTCGCCAATGCCAACAATCACAGCGTTGAGAGGCGGTCGGCGCGACCCATTGACCCGTGTCATCCCAGCACCTCACGCGCAATCAGCATCCGTTGAATTTCTGAAGAACCTTCGCCCACCCGGTAATGACGGATATCGCGATAGAACCGCTCGACCGGCACCCCTCTCACCAAGCCAGCACCCCCATGAATTTGAACTGCCCGGTCAGCCACTCGACCCACCATTTCAGAGGCCGCAAGTTTACACATACTAGCCGCAGCGCCAACGTTCTCGCCTGCTTCAATTCGACGCAAGGTTTCATACGTTAACGCGCGCGCCTGTGCGAGTTCGGTGGCAGAGTCGGCCAACATCCATTGAATCGCTTGGCGCTCGGCCAGAGGCTTGCCAAAGGTGTGGCGCTCACGTGCGTAGGCCGCAGACATTTCAAGCAAACGATCAGCCGCGCCAATGCACGAACACGCAATCCCCATGCGACCGCTCACCAACGAGCTCATCGCAATTTTGAACCCTTGCCCCACCTCACCCAGCACCGCCGAGTTTGGAATTTCGCAATCTTCAAACGTCAATTCACATATCTTGATCGGATCTGAACCAATGGTGGTGTCGACACGCGTGATCGTTAGCCCAGGCGT
>CAMCII010000289.1 GCA_945874505.1 Bordetella parapertussis
TCAATTTCTTGCGCTGCAGTATCAACGTTGTGGGTGTTGATGATAGCCACTGCACGCAAGCGGTTTGGATCTTTTTTTCCGAGGTTGAGAATGAAATCGTTCCAGTGGCGCATCGTGGCAACGCCAAGTGCATTATCGGCAAACGCTGCGGTTTGAATGCCTGGGTCAGAAAACATAAAGCTTCGACTAACGCCCATGTAGTCAAGTGTCTTGATTCGGTTATCGGCGTCGAACGCACCCGGTGCGGCTGAACCCTTCGTGCGCCAAACGGTTTCATCGGTAAGCTCAGAAAACTCTTTTCCTGAACGAGCAATGATGTATTGAGCCTCGTCTTTCGGTAAAGTTTTGATGACTTCATCGAAGCGCTTGGCAAAATTGCGTCCAACTTCGCCACCCGCAAGCTCGTAATTTCCGGGTGAAGGTTGGATGTGTGTATCGAGATCGATGATGCGACCGTGAAATTCTTTAATGTTTAGCATGTTGATCCGTAGAAAGGTTAGCTTGCTTGTCTTTAGGCGTGTGGCGCACTTGCCATGCCCGTTTGCGATAACGGTAAGATCGTTTTTAGGGTATCTACGACGCTCTCGAGATCAGAGCGAATAAAGAAGTGCCCAGCCTGAAAAACGTGAATGTGGGCGTCAACACTTGAGTGTTGCCGCCAGTCCTCCATCACTGCAGGAGGTGCTTCCGGGTCTGCGGCACCCGAAAAAATATGAATCGGACAATTCAATGGTTCTTGCTCGGTATAAACATAGGTATCGCACAGTGTGAAATCTGCTTTGAGTGTTGGCATCAGAAATTGCAGTAGATCTGCGCTTGCCAATACTTCTTCAGGAAACCCGCCAAAGCGTTGCAATCTTTCAATAAAGGTCTTGTCATCTAAGTTGTAAAGGGTTTCACGGGTGCGCGGTAAATGCGCAGCGCGATGTGCGCCTAGAATCAGCGCTTCGGGCATCGCCATCCCATTGGCTTGCAGCACGCGCGTTAATTCAAACGCGACCAGCGCTCCCATGCTGTGACCGTACATGACAAAGGGCTTGTCCGAATACAGTTGCAGTTGGCTAGCTAGTGCTTGCGCCAAAGTTTGCGCCTCTTTAAAGGCAGGTTCGCTAAAGCGGTTTTCTCTGCCAGGTAGTTGAATCGGGCAAACCTCAACGGTCGAGCCGAATAGTTTTCCCCAACCGCGATAGATCGAAGCGCCACCACCCGCAAACGGAAAGCAAAACAGGCGTAATGCAGCCTCTGGCTGCGGAAAAGGGCAAGTTACCCAGCGATTAAATTTCGTAGTCATGATTGTTCAAGCAGGTTATCAAGATCGTCGAGCAAAGAGCGGGCCCGGTCGCTTGAACTCGTATGAGAAGACTTGGCTACACCATCCGTTGCCGCCTGTTCAGGTGTGGCGAGTTGGCTATTGAGCAAGTCTAAAAGATATAAGGAAAGTGCTTTCGGTGATGGGTGATTAAACACTAAGCTAACAGGCAGTCGTTGCCCTAGCATCCGACCGACCGCATTGGTCAGTTGTACCGCCATCAGGGAGTCAAAGCCTTGATCGGTTAGCGCTTGATCTTCAGGCATCGCCATGCTTTCGGCAAGCCCTAAAATTTTACGAATCTGAGTGTGAACGATGGTGCTCAACAAGCTCAGGCGCTCGGCCGTAGAAGCCTGAGCGAGCTGCTCAACAATAGCTGATTGCGCATCTTGGCGTTGTTGTTCTTGCGTGCTGATTGATACCGTTGCGACTTGGCTTAAAAAAGACTGAAGCTGTTCTGCACTTTGAAGGTATTGATCCCACTGACAATCAATCACGCCAACCTGAGTCCGAGCCCCAAGCAAACAGCTACCCAACGCCTGCAACGCCAATTGAGTGCTGAGTGCCGAAAATCCTTGTGCCGAAAGCTGTCTAGCAATTGTCGAATTAGATTGCGCCATACCCACCGATGCCCAAGGACCCCAGTTAATACTCAGAGCGGGCAGGCCAGCTCGCTTACGTTGATGGGCGATGGCGTCCATGAAGCTATTGGCCGCAGCATAGTTGGCCTGTCCGCGGTTACCGAGCAGTGACGCGGCCGAAGAGAACATCACAAAGCAGTCAACATCAAGCTGTCGAGTTAACTCGTCAAGATTTAATGTTCCGAAGACTTTGGCAGAGTAGGCGTGATCAAAGTTCGACCACTGCATATCAATTAATAGGTGATCGTCTAATACGCCCGCACAGTGGATGATGCCCAGCTTACGTGCACCCTTGGATTGTGTTGCGAGTAGTACGGTTTCTAGAGACGTGCGATCGGCTATGTCGACACATCGATGCGAGATGTTCGCACCTTGTGCGATCAGCGCGTTGATTGCTTGCTGGGCCTGAGTTGAAAGAGGTTGGCGGCTTAACAGCAGCAGATCGTGCGCACCGTGTTCAACTAACCATGTGGCGGTAGCAAGTCCGAGACCACCTGTTGCACCAGTCACCACGTAAGTGATATGCTCTGAAAACACCAGTGGCTGTTGTTCGGGCGTGGATGTCTCTCGAATCCGGTTGATGCGCGCAACGAAGGCTTGCTCAGCTCTATACGCAAGTCGCCACTCGTTTTGCTTGAGCTGCATGCTGTGCCACAGGTGCTTGGCCGCGAGTTCAGGATCAGAGGACTGTAGGTCAACACAAGTGACTTTCAGTTCGGGGTGCTCAAGCGCAGCAGTCATACCGATCCCCCAAAGCGTCGATTGCGCGACATTCAAGGGTAACGTGTCACCTATCAAGGCTTGGGCACGCTCAGTGACTAAGCAGAAGCGCTGGCTGATAGTGACATGATGTTGGACACACGCCTGAATCAAATGCAGCACTGCAGCGCCAGAAGTCATTTGCGTTTGAACGGGGTTGGTTACGCCATTCGTTGAAACATCTAAAGGCCATAAGTTGATAATGCCAGCTAGCTTGGGATTGGGGCCAAGTGTTTGGAAGAAGTCAGAAAAGGCCGTAGCACTCAATGGATCAATCGTACGTGTCGCTGTGCTTGGTTGAGCGACGTGATCGCCGCTGGCTTGAACCACAATGCACGATTGACCGACCTGCTCAAGGCGTTGGGCAAGCAAATGGCCAATGCCAAGGCGATCAGTCAGGATCAGCCAGGGTTCTTCAACAAAAGATTCGCGACTCGAAGAGGCTTTCGGATCGATCTGTTCCCAAACGATTTCATGCATGAGTGCGGATACTTTGCGCTGAGCACTACGGTTCAGTGCAGACAGATCGGCCTGACGTGCTTGTAAACCGATGAATTCAATCAATACATTTCCAGCGGTATCACACAGTTTGACGTCTGCAGTGGCATGCTCGTTATTGCTGCCATCACGCAGAACGAGGTATGCGTAAGCAGGGATGTCATTGGTTTGTCTGAGTACCCGCACAGCTTCAATTGCAAAGGGCAGCCATGTGGTGCCTTCTTGGTGCATCCCCATCGCTAATAGAAGCGTAAACCCTGCGTCGAGCATCCCTGGGTGGCGCTGTTGCCTGGCTAGGCCAGAGCGTGACGGCGGCTCCGTGATCACGCCAAGTGCTTCACGGGCATTACGTTGGATGCTCTTGACCCAGCGATAGCTTGCGCCAAGTTCAATTTTTCTGCCCGCTAATTCGTGCAAAAACTCTTCGACATTGACGGTTTGTGTTAAGCCCGTTCGCAATTGCGCAAGCGCAAGCACCTCGCTCACAGCGACCGTTGTTTCAACAATATCTGCTTGAGCGTGCTGACTTGTTAGGATTGAGTCGTTAGAAAGCGCTGAATCAAAACTGACTAATTGAGCTTCACGGCGACCTTGCACATTTTTATCGATCACGACTTGAACAGTGCGCGTTTGATCTTTTTCAATGACTAAGGGTTCTGGAAAGTGAATATTGTGAAGCGCAAAAGCTTGCTCTTTGAATAAAATTTGAGCAACGTCTAACAGCATCGTGACGTGGCAGGCACCCGAGATAACCACCTCACCGTGTATCAGATGGTCATTTAGAAAAGGCAGGGCGACAGGATTAAAGTCGTTCTGAAAAATCGTGTTTGACAACGTTGGAATCTGCAGTCGATGTCCGAGCAGTGTCTGCGTTTGCTTCTGAGGCGAGGTTGCCTGCGACGTAGGACGTTCAATCCAGTAAGGTGTATGTTGAAATGGATAAGTCGGCAGTGGTAAGCGCAGACGCTGTTTGCCCTGATCTAAATTTTTCAAATCGACCAAACCAAGCACGGCAAGTTGCGCCAAGCTCTTCAGAATCGTTGCCCAGTTGTCTTCAGAGGGCTTGATGCTTGGTAACCAGATGCAATCATCGGACAAGCATTGCGTACCAAGCCCAGTCAAGGTTGGTCGGGGGCCGATTTCTACAAACACTTGGCAGCCTAGGGCAGCCATGTGTTCGAGGCCCGCTTGGAACTTGACCGACTGCCGAATATGTTGACGCCAGTACTGAGGCATGGTGACCTCATCTGAAGCAGCAGTGCCAGTTAAATTCGAGATCAACGTGAGCTGAGGACTTTGGAACTCTACGCTTTGAGCGATTTGTTCAAAACGATCGAGCATGGGCTCCATCAATGTTGAGTGGAAGGCGTGCGAGGTATTTAGTTTTTGGGTACGAACGCCTGAGGCGGTGAGCTTTGCAATCACCTCAGTCATCGGAGCGCTGCTACCTGAAAGCACGGTGTTCTCGGGGCTATTCTCAGCTGCAATCGAAATCTCGTTGCCGACACCCACTAGCAAAGGGCGAACCGTTGAGGCACTTGCGAAGACAGCCCACATTTCACCAGACTGCTCGAGGGATTGCATTAAGTTCGCGCGACCGGCAACTAGGCGCACAGCATCGGCAAGGCTCATGACGCCAGCAAAGCACGCTGCAGCGTATTCGCCAAGGCTATGGCCCATCACGACACTCGGCACAAGGCCAAGTGCTTGCCAAGATTTTGCCAGTGAATACTCAAGCGCAAATAAGGCAGGTTGCGCATAACCGGTTTGATGAATGAGCCCCGTTGCAGACCCGTTATCGAACATGACTTCTAATAATGGCTTGTCAAGTAATGGCGAAAAAAGCTCAGCACAAAGGGTCAACTGCTCGCGAAATACCGGTTCAGTTTCAAATAATTGCCGTCCCATGTCTGGGTATTGCGAGCCTTGGCCTGTAAAGAGAAACCCGATTTTACCTTTCGTGCCGGCTTTAGCGTTGTATTGGAAAGCGCTCGCACAAGACTCATTTTTTT
>CAMCII010000290.1 GCA_945874505.1 Bordetella parapertussis
TAACCCGCCTGAGCAAAGCGATAATTCGCGCTCGTGCGCCCCGAGTCAAAGATCGTTTGCGTAGCCGTTATGCCAATCGACCAAAGCAGCGAGGGCAAACTGAGCAAAGTGGTGATATTGGTTGAGTCGCCACCAATAAAGGCCGGTGCGACCAGTAAGGATGGAAAAAATGCAGCCTTCGCGACGCCGATTTGAGCATTTGCCGCGGCCATCGCCCGTTCTGCTGCGGCGACATCAGGCCGGCGCTCAAGCAGAGTTGAAGGCACGCTCACTGGAAACGCTGGTAAGGTTTGCGGTAAACGTCCAGCAGGTAGTTTAAAACTAGAGGCCGGCGTCGCGGTGAGTGTCGCCAGTAGATTCTCTTGCAGGTTACGCAGATTATTGAGTAACTCAAGTTGCGCGCCGCTTGATTGCACCAGCGCCTTTTGCTGAGACAGCTCAGTTTGGCCAGCGGCACCCAGGTCGTAGCGCTTCTGAATCAGCCCGAGTAGTTTGTCTTGCAACCCAACGATCATCGTCAGCACACGAATTTCTTCATCGTATTGCCGAAGCAAAATATAAGACGTCGCCACTTGCGCTGTTAAAAGCAGGCGCACGTTCTCAGTGTCGGCGGCAGCCTGGTCGGCAGTATTACGAGAGGCTTCAACGTCGCGCCTGACCTTACCTAGCCAATCAATCTCGTAGGTCATCAACGCGACCGGCCTAAAGTCGTTTTGTACCGTTGAAACATTGACGCTATCGTAAGTCGAGGTCGGTCGGTTGGCTGAAGTTAAGGTGCGCGAACCAGTACCCGATACCGCTACCGTTGGCAGCAAGGCAGCACCGCGCGCCTGGCTTTGCGCGATGGCCTGATCCAACCTGGCAAGCGATGCCTGTAGGGTATTGTTGTTTTCAAGACAGCGCTCAATCAATTGATTGAGAGTTTTGTCGTTAAAGTGAGTCCACCATTTGTCTTTGGGTTGATGATCTGCAGGCTCGGCAATTTTCCATAAAGACGCGTTTGCGCCGGGCAGTGTTTTCCAATTGGCCGGCATATCAAGCTCGGGGCGCACATAGTCAGGCCCAATCGGCGCGCAGCTCGCACAGGCTAAGGCAATCAGGCAAAGAGAGAACGAGCGTTTCATGGGCGCTTGGGCGGAGTTTCGATTTTGACGACCTGGCCATCCGTAATCGAATCTAGTGGGTTCACGACAATGTCTTCGTCAGTGGTCAGCCCAGCGCGAACCTCGACCTGCAAGCCATAATCGATGCCGAGTGAAACCTTTTTCTTTAGAATCTTATTGTCTTTGACGGTCGCCACAAACGGGCCGCCCGCGCCAAAAATCAAGGCATTCGTCGGGATGATTAACTGGCTACCCGTCGAGATATTTAACGTGGCTTCGATGTAGGCGCCAGGCATCAGTACACGCCCTTCGTTGGGAACTTCGATGTCAACTTGTAGCGAGCGAGTCACCGTATCGATTGCGCCTGCGGTGCGCGCAATCCGCCCTTTGACTGGCTTGTCGGGTGCGCTATTTTGACGGATTAACACTTCGTCGCCGACTTTGATCTGCCCAACGCGATCTTGGGGCAGATACACATACACGTGCAGTTTGTCGACATTGGCCATGGTAAACATGGATTGAGCCGTGCCAACATTACCGGCATTCACCAAGTCGCCCATGTTGACGTTGCGCCGCGTGACCGTGCCATCAAACGGGGCCACCACTGTGCCAAAACTTTGCAGATCGCGCAGGCGTTTTAAGACAGCTTCTGTCTGTCTGAAGAGCGCAGTTTTTTCATCGAGTTCTTGTTGCGAGACGGCGTCTTCAGCACGTAGGCGCTTCCAACGCTCGAAAGCCGTTTTGGCTAATTGAAAATTTGCGGTCGCTTCTTCAACCTGTTTATTGACTTCAGGGATATCTAAAATCGCGAGCGTATCGCCTTTTTTTGCCGTGTCACCGATATCTTTTAGCCACTGTTTGACGTAGCCGTTGACGCGTGAGTAAATTTGCGCTTCATGGATCCCAAGCAAGGTGCCCGGTAGTACGAGCCGAGTGTGTGGGCCGGTCGCGGCGGGCGGTGCCGGTTTGGTGACCAGCACATGCATGATGGAGTTTTGCTCAACCCGTTGAGCAAGTACGTCGCCGTAAGACCAGCGGGTAAATAGAGTCTTGGCCAAGCCAAAGCCCAACAGCAATAAGAGCACAACGACAAATATTTTTGTCTTCTTCACCACTCGGGCGCGACTTAGGTCATGATCGGGTCCGTGTTGATGAAACTCGGGCAAGCCTTGATGGGCGTGGCGTTCTTCTGTCATGTGAGTGCTCTTCGTTGGTCGTTGCGTAGCGCCAGCATTCGATGAAAGGACGCAAAAAGAACCGGCACAAAAAACAAGGTTGAAACGGTGGCGAACAGTAAGCCGCCGATCACCGCGCGGCCCAAGGGCGCATTCTGCTCTGAGCCTTCGCCAATACCAATGGCAATTGGGACCATTCCAAGAATCATCGCTAAAGCCGTCATCAACACAGGCCGCAAACGTGTTGCGCCTGCCTCAAGTGCTGCAGATAAAGGGGGCAGGCCATCGGCTAAGCGCTGGCGGGCAAACGAGATCACTAGCACGCTGTTGGCCGTTGCGACACCCATCGTCATAATTGCACCCGTGAGCGCCGGCACGCTTAGGTTGGTGCGTGTCAAGATCAGCATCCAGGCAATCCCGGCCAGCGCGGCAATCAGGCCGGCTACGATGATGAACGGATCTAACCAAGATTGAAAGTTCACCACAATCAGCAGGTAGACCAACACGATCGCCGCCAGCAAACCGAGGCCCAGGCCTGAGTACGAATTTTTCATCGTCTCGACTTGACCGCGCATGACCATCCGGCTGCCTCGTGGTAGGTCTGCTTGCGCCGCATCCATAATTTTTTGAATGTCGCTCGCGACGCCTGCAAGATCACGACCGCGCACGTTGGCATAGATATCGATTGAGGGTTGGATGTTATAGCGCGTCAAAATCGCGAATTCTGCCGTTGGCGATACCGTGACTAAGTTGCCCAGCAACTGAGTGCTGCGTCCGCTCGCGGCATTGGCTGCCGCTAAAGCACTTGAGGCGGCAGCATTTGACGGGCCGACCGGCAGGCGTAAGAGATCATCCAGAGACTCAATCTTTGACTGAGGGGCTTGCACCTGAATTGTGTAATTGATGTTGTTATTGGGATTGAGCCAGAATGAAGGTGTAGTTTGGGCGCTGCCCGACAGCGGTAGCAGTACATTTTGTGCCAGATCCGCAGGGGTCAGGTTCAGGCTTTGCATTCGAGTGCGATCCATCTTAAGCGCAATCGCAGGCTTATCAAGACGCTGATGAATGTGCACGTCGGCCGCGCCCTTGACGCGAGTGATTTGAGTCACCAGCTTGCTGGCAAACTGTTGATTGGCCGCGTAATTGGCCCCAACGATCTGAACATCAATGGCCGCGGGTATGCCGAAATTCAAAATCTGCGTCACCAGGTCAGCGGGTTGGTAGAAGAACTCAACATCTGGAAAATTTTTGCGCAGTTCTGGTAAGAGAGCCTCCATATAGTATTCGCTTGGTCGGTGACCCGGCTTAAGCTTGATCATGATGTCGGCATCAAAGGCACCGATTGTGCCCGAGCTGCTGTAAGAAAGATTGATGCCGCTATTTGGCAGACCGACGTTGTCTAAGATGCCCGCCAGATCTTTTTCTGGAATCACTTTGCGAATGACTGTTTGCACTTCGTCGGCAATAATCGCCGTACGTTCAACGCGAGTGCCGCTCGGCGCGCGCAGGTGAAGCTTGATTTCACCGGTGTCGACAAGCGGAAACAAATCTCGTCCGAGCAACGCAAAGATGCCACACGACCCAAGACAAAAGAACAGAAAACTAAAGATGAACTGTTTGCGGTGGGTCAGTAAGTTGCTCAGTAACAGCACGTAAGCCGTACGAAACTTTTCGAAGCGATTGTTAAAACGAACATGTATGGCGTAGATGGCCCGATCGATGAGCCCCTGGCTTGTCGCACGCCCAAACAACAGATATGCCATGGTCGGTACCAGTGTGCGCGATAAGAGGTACGAGGCCAGCATCGCAAAGATCACGGCCTCGGCAAGCGGTACAAAGAGGTACTTTGCGACACCGCCTAAAAAGAACATCGGCACAAACACAATACAAATACAGAGCGTCGAGACAAAAGTCGGTACGGCGATTTCGCCTGCGCCGTCCATAATCGCTTCGTACAGCTCTTTGCCCATATGCATATGTCGTTCGATGTTCTCGAGCGTGACTGTAGCGTCATCGACCAAAATCCCGACTGCAAGTGCTAAGCCGCCGAGCGTCATGATGTTGATCGTTTCACCCAGTAAATACAGCGCAATCAGCGAGGAGAAAATCGAAAGCGGAATCGAAATAGCAATAATCAGGGTGCTGCGCCAATTACCCAAAAACAGCAATAACATGAGTGCTGTCAGTACCCCAGCGATGAGTGCCTCGTGAATGACGGCAGCAATTGCTTCTTTGACGAAGATCGATTGGTCAGCCAAGAGTCTGACCTCAATCCCCTCGGGTAGCAAAGGTAATAACGAAGGTAGCTTTGCTTTTACCGCATTGACGACATCTAGCGTTGAGGCACCGCCATTTTTTAGTGCAGTGAGCAGCAAGCCACGCTGGCCATCTTGCCGAACAATATTGATTTGCGGTGAAAACCCATCGCGCACGTGCGCAACTTCGCGCAAAAAAGTGGTGGCGCCGCCGACGGTTCGCACTGGGATATTGTTAAGTTCGGCAATGCTTAGAGGGGACGAGTTCAGCGACACATTAAATTCAGTATCGCCAATTTTTGTCGTACCACCAGGTAGCGTTAGGTTCTGCGTGGTGATGGCGTTGATGATGTCTGACGAGGTCATCCCTTTAGCAAGCAAGGCTTGTGGGTCGATATCTACCGATACGGCGCGTACCTTGCCGCCATACGGAAACGGCATGGCAAGACCCGGAATCGTAATCAGTTGTGGTCGCAAAATATTGATGGCTACATCGAATAATTCTTTTTCAGCCATCACAGTACTAGACATGCCGAGTTGAATCACAGGGACCGACGAGGCCGTATATTTAATGATGAGAGGGGGGGTGATGCCCGGCGGCATTTGTCGCAGAACAGATTGCGACACCGCAACAACCTGCGCGATCGCCGTTTGAATATTGGCCTTTGGCTG
>CAMCII010000291.1 GCA_945874505.1 Bordetella parapertussis
AAGCAGATGATGTTTGCGCCGCTTGCAATTTGACCGGTGACTGCGCACGGGTCGTAGCCTGGTGAATCCATAAAAACAAAGCCTGGTTCAGTGATTTGTTCAGCGTACTCGTAGACTTGTTGCAAGGGCGTGCTGCCGCCCTTCATGGCCGAGCCCAACGATTTTTCAAAGATGTTGGCTAAGCCACCCGCTTGATTACCTGGTGCCACCACGCCATTGAACTGACCGTTTTGCCCACGTGTGTACTCTTCCCACCAGGCAATACGGTCTAATAATTTTTGGCCAACTTCGGCGCTGACAGCACGGCGTGTCAGCATATGCTCGACGCCATGAATCTCGGGCGTCTCTGACAAAATTGCGGTGCCACCATGGCGCACCAAAATATCCATCGCTGCGCCAAGCGCCGGGTTAGCGGTGATGCCTGAGAAACCATCCGAGCCACCGCACTCAAGACCAATCTTGATATGGCTCGCGCTCACATGTTCACGTTTGATCGCATTGGCTCGCGGCAACATAGACTGTATCGCTGCTACACCCGCCTCGATCGTGGCACGTGTGCCGCCCTCTTCTTGCATCACTAACGTATGCAAGGTGTCAGATTTTTCTAAGCCTTGCGAAGCCACTAAATCAGCAACCTGATTACGCTCGCAGCCCAGCCCCACAATCAATACGCCCGCCAAATTTGGATGGGTCGCATAGCCCGCCAACGTGCGGCGCAGCACATCAAAATGCAAGCTCGGTGTTGACATCCCGCAACCGGTCGTTTGGGCAAACGCCACCACACCATCCACATTCGGATACGCGGCTAAGCGTTCAGGCGTAAACCAATCCGCGATGCGTCGAATTGCCGTCGATGAACAATTGACCGACGACATAATCCCAATAAAGTTGCGCGTTGCCACGCGACCATCGGCGCGCACAATACCCATGAAGCTTGCGCGCTGCTCAACCGGTACATACTGCACTGGCACCACATCGCGCCCAAAATCATGCTGATGTTGAAAGTCAGCTAACGCAATGTTGTGGCTATGCACGTGTTCGCCCGGCTCAATATCGCGCGTGGCAACACCGATTGGCGTGTCGTACTTCAACACAATTTCGTTTGCAGCGATCTTGCGGGCAGCAATTTTATGGCCAGCCGGTACTTGCGCCCTCACCTTGATGGTCGTACCGTCAGCGTTCACCGTGGCACCAAGCGTCAAAGGCTCGCGTGCAATCAGGACATTATCTTTAGGATGAAGACGAATCAGCGCAGCGCCCACAGTCTTAACTCGCAAGCAGTTTTTTAAGCTGCAGTTTTTCAATCAAGATGGTTTCTTTTTTATAATTTTCGATCACGTATTGCCGATACTGCGCAGGGTCTAAAAAGATCACCGGCGCATCGATTTTTTCACAGACTGCTTTGAATTCTGGGCTATTGACAGCAACGGCGACAGCCGCCGCAAGCTTTTTCTCAATGGCGGGTTCAAGGCCTGCGGGTGCAACAACGCCGTTGGGCGCATCGTTGACGACACCAAAGCCTAGCTCTTTAAGCGTGGGCACCTCTTTGAAGCGAGGCAGGCGCTCTGCCCCCCAAGTTGCTAGCAACACCAGTTTTTTCGCCTCAACGAGTGCAGACCAAGAACTTGAATCCGCCAACATATCCACCTGGCCACCTAACAAACCTTGCAACGCGGGCGCGCCACCTTTATAAGGCACATGCGTCAGTTTGATCCCTGCAGCCAAGGCAAACTCTTCCATCCCTACATGCGTTTGACCACCTACACCTGAGGTCGAGTACGTCAGTTTGTCAGGATTCGCTTTCGCAAAGGCCACCATCTCAAGCAGGTTTTTAAACGGTGAATTGGGTTGAACCACAATTCCGAAAGTTTGCGCCGAGGCCATCGCTAAAAAACTGTAGTCTTTGAGCGGATCGACTTGAACCATTCCTAACTGCGCAAACCGCGTCACAGAAATGGCGAGTTGCCCGATCGTGTAGCCATCTGGCTTAGCAGAGGCCAAGGCTTTTGCACCAATCATGCCTGCCGCGCCCACTCTATTCTCAACCACAACAGGTTGACCCAATTCGCGCGAGGCAACTTGCGCCAACGTGCGCATCGTCGTGTCGCCTGTACCGCCTGCGGGCCAGGGGCAAATAAACGTAATCGCACGATTTGGGAATGCAGTGCCTTGCGCAAAGGCAGTCGGCAGCGCGGCGCTAACCGCGGCACCTAAGCTACCTAAAACCAGTTGACGTCGAGTGTTTAGGCGTGTGGCTTGTGTCATTGTTGTCTCGTTATGAAAAATGGCAGCCCATCTTATATAGATGAGGTTTGCTTAAACAGTATTCGTGTCGTGCGAAGTCTTGTTGCCTCAACGACTGCACGAACTAAGCCCCAGTCGCTCCGCACTCAGTGGTTGCCGTTGTTTTGCAAAGGCAACCTCGTAATTACTTCGCCAAAATCTTGCTAATCGCTTCACCCATGTCATGCGTGTGCGCTTTGCCACCCAAGTCAGGCGTATGGGGGCCAGTCACCAAGATTTCTTCGATGGCTTTCACGATTGCATTGTGCGCATCGAGATAAGGCTTTTGATCAGCTTGAAGCAAACCAAGGCCAAGATACTCAAGCATCAACGCGCCCGACCAGATCATCGCAACAGGGTTGGCGATTTTTTTGCCGTAGATGTCGGGTGCTGAGCCATGCACTGGTTCAAACAGTGACGGAAACTTACGATCGGGATTCAAGTTTGCTGATGGAGCCAAACCAATCGTGCCGGTACACGCTGGGCCCAGATCCGACAAAATGTCGCCAAACAAATTCGACGCCACGACCACATCAAAACGATCAGGTTGCAACACAAAACGTGCTGACAAAATATCAATATGCTGTTTGTCGGTGGTGATGCCAGGATAATCCTTGCCCACTTCGGCGGCACGCTCATCCCAATACGGCATGCTGATCGCAATACCATTCGATTTTGTGGCAATGGTGACGTGCTTGCGTGCGCGACGTGAGGCTAATTCAAACGCAAAGCGCAACACGCGGTCGCAACCAATGCGTGTAAAGATCGATTCTTGCAGCACGATCTCGCGATCGGTGCCTTCAAACATCTTGCCGCCTACGGCCGAGTACTCGCCCTCGGTGTTTTCGCGCACGACAAAAAAGTCGATATCGCCTGGCTTGCGGTTTGCCAACGGGCAAGGTACGCCGTCAAACAAACGCACTGGGCGCAAGTTAATGTACTGATCAAACTCACGGCGAAACTTCAGCAGCGAGCCATACAAAGACGTGTGATCGGCCACAATGGCTGGCCAACCCACGGCGCCGAAATAGATCGCATCGCACTCGATCAGGTGCGCTTTCCAGTCGTCAGGCATCATTTGCCCGGTTTTGGCGTAATAGTCGCAAGACGCCCAGTCAAAATGGCGAAATTCAAGATTTAAGCCAAACTTTTTAGATGCGGTCTCTAAGACCCGCAAGCCCTCAGGCATTACTTCTTTACCAATACCATCACCTGGCAGTACTGCAATCTTAAATGGGCGGCTCATGCGCTAGATCCTCGAGTAAAAGTAACCGTGATCTTAGCCCTTTTTTGCCTCGATCAGGGCGGGATACCTTAGACTAGAGTCTGCGCATTAGCAATAATCAGGAAACGCAATGACCTACCCCTCAGCACCCTCCGATATCCGCCAAGTCGAGCAAGTCTTGCCCGGCCGTCCCACCCACGATGGCGCTGGGGTCAAATTGTTACGCGTCTACTCATATTCGCCCGACCTGAATCTTGACCCCTTTTTAATGCTTGACGAGTTCTCGACCGACGAGGCCTCAGACTATATCGGCGGGTTTCCAGACCATCCACATCGTGGTTTCGAGACCGTCACCTACATGTTGGATGGCCGCATGTTGCACCAAGACCATATGGGTAACAGTGGCGACTTAGGACCCGGTGATGTTCAGTGGATGACCGCCGGTCGCGGTGTGATCCATTCTGAAATGCCCCAACAAACAGAAGGCCGCATGCATGGCTTTCAGTTGTGGATCAATCTGCCCTCAGACGAAAAAATGTGTCCGCCTGCCTATCGCGACATCCCCTCGCCCACCATGCCAGTGGTGGATTTGCTGGATGGCTCGGGCACCGTGAAGGTCATTGCGGGCACCTACAGCAACGGTCTTGATCCAACTGCTGGCCCGCTGCAGGACATGACTACCGCACCCTTAATGCTGGATGTGCACATGGGCGCCCACGGGCAGTTTCTTGAAACCATCACAGCCGGCCATACCGCCTTTGTGTACGTGTATGAAGGCGAAGCGATGGTTGGCGACGAGCGCATCAGCGCGCGCCACCTTGCCGTGATGGGCGCCGGTGCGCAGGTGCAAGTCAATAGCCTTGAAAGCGACACGCGGTTTTTAGTGCTCGCCGCCGCACCGATTGGCGAACCCGTTGTGCAATACGGGCCCTTTGTAATGAATACCCGTGCCGAGATTGAGCAAGCGGTACACGATTATCAAACTGGTAAATTTTGACTCAACCCCCCAACGTGAAGGAAAAAATATGAAACTCTACGGCCTCCCTGGCGCCTGTTCACTGGTTGACCACATCGCCCTCAATTGGATTGGTAAACCCTTCGAATATATTCCTGTATCGCGCGAGGCGCTAAAGGTTGCGCCTTTCATCAACATCAGCCCGTTGGGCGCAGTGCCAGCGATCGATGACGATGGTTTTACCTTGACGCAAAACATTGCGATTCTTGAGTATCTGGCTGAAAAACATCCAGAAGCGAAGTTGTTTGGCGGTGACTCGCTCAAGGCGCGCTCTGAAGCACGTCGCTGGTTAGGCTTATGCAATTCAGATATCCATAAAACCTACACTATGATTTTTGGCGCGGCCCGCTTGATGGCCGAAAAAGCGGGTCAAGACGAACTGTCAGCTAGCGCCATCAAGCGGGTACGCGATTTGTATGCAGTGGCTGACAAACATCTGGCTGATCGTAACTGGTTGTCAGACGGGCGCTCGGTGGCTGACGCCTATCTGTATGTCACGACAAGATGGGCGAAAGCCAAAAATGTTGACCTAACTGGCATGCCAAACCTTGAGGCGCATTTTCAACGGATGAATGCTGATCCAGCGGTGGCTGCGGCACTGGCGACTGAGGGGTTGCAATAGGCCTTA
>CAMCII010000292.1 GCA_945874505.1 Bordetella parapertussis
GAAGCAATGTAGTTTGCAGGCTTGGCAACGAATGCGACTTTAGGGGTGTGCTGACGTGTGGCGGCCTCGTCGATGTGCTTGATCAAGCCCATGCGCACAGCACCGTAGGCACGAATCGTCTCAAACATTGCAAGCGCTTTAGGGTCGCTATTGATATCGTCTTGTAACTCTGTCCCCTTGTAGCCAATGTCAGCGGCGTTGACAAAGATTGTCGGGATGCCTGCGTTGATCATGGTGGCCTTAAAGGTGCCAACGCCTGGGACTTCTAAGTCATCCACGAGATTACCGGTAGGAAACATGGCACCGCCCCCGTCGTCCTCGTCGGCAGCAGGGTCTATAAACTCTAGCTGAACTTCTGCGGCTGGAAAGGTCACGCCGTCCAATTCAAAGTCACCGGTTTCTTGAACGGCGCCATTTGTCATCGGTACGTGCGCAATAATCGTTTTGCCGATATTGGCTTGCCAAATTCGGATGGTTGCGATCCCATTTTGTGGGATACGTGCGGCATCGACCAGACCATTGCTAATGCCAAACGGGCCGACGGCTGAGGTGAGGTTACCGCAATTTCCGCTCCAGTCGACAAAGGGCTTGTCGATCGAAACTTGTCCAAAAAGATAGTCAATGTCGTGATCCGGACGCGTGCTTTTTGACAGGATCACGGTCTTGCTGGTGCTTGAGGTCGCTGCACCCATGCCGTCTGTTTGTTTGCCATAGGGGTCGGGGCTACCGATCACCCTGAGCAATAAGGCGTCGCGCGCAGCGCCAGGCACTTGAGCCGCTTTAGGCAGATCTTGCAGATGAAAAAAAACGCCTTTGCTGGTGCCACCGCGTATGTAGGTGGCAGGAATTTTTATTTGGGGGGCGTGACTCATAGCGATATCCTTCAACGTCTGTCTGTATCGTTTAACGCTGAGCAAAGCTCAGCGACTCAAAGGGCTTAAAACTTGCTGGGTTGACTCAAGCACTGGTCCGGTTGGGTAGCGCTTGCAGCCGACTCGATTCATTCTATAAAACGTTTGTCCGATTAAACTTGGTTGGCATTAGGCCACAGCATTTGATTCAAGAAAGTCTTGTGCAAAACGCTGCAACACGCCGCCCGCTTCATAAATCGAAACCTCTTCGGCGGTATCTAAGCGGCACGTTACTGGGATTTCAAGTCGTTCGCCATTTTTACGCTGAATCACCAATGTCAGCGTGGCTAGCGGGGTGCGCGCGCCAAGGACGTCGTAGGTTTCAGTGCCATCCAAGCCAAGCGTCAAGCGATTCACACCTGTTTTGAACTCAAGTGGCAAGACACCCATGCCTACCAGATTGGTGCGATGGATACGCTCGAAGCCTTCAGCAACAATGGCCTCAACTCCAGCGAGGCGAACACCTTTGGCAGCCCAGTCGCGCGAAGAGCCTTGTCCATAATCTGCGCCCGCCACAATGATAAGTGGTTGCTGACGGGTCATGTAGGCTTCGATTGCCTCCCACATGCGGGTGACTTTGCCTTCGGGCTCAATGCGTGCCAATGAACCTTGCTTAACTTTACCGTTTTCAAGCACCATTTCGTTCAGCAGCTTGGGGTTCGCAAACGTGGCGCGCTGAGCGGTCAAGTGATCGCCACGATGCGTGGCGTACGAGTTGAAGTCTTCTTCAGGCACGCCCATCTTTGCTAAGTATTCGCCCGAGGCACTATCGAGCATGATGGCGTTTGAAGGTGACAAGTGGTCAGTCGTGATGTTATCGCCCAGCACCGCTAAGGGTCGCATCCCTTTGAGCGTGCGTTTGCCGGCCAGGGCACCTTCCCAGTACGGGGGGCGCCGAATGTATGTGCTTTGAGGGCGCCAATCGTAGAGCGGGCTGAGTTTCTCGCCGGTATCCACACTCACGGCAAACATCGGCTCGTAAACTTTACGAAACTGCTCTGGCTTGACACTCGAGTTGACGATCGCATCGATCTCTTCGTCTGTCGGCCACAGATCTTTTAAGGTGACGGGCTTGCCGTTTTGATCAAGACCTAACACATCTTTTTCGATATCAAACCGGATGGTGCCAGCGATCGCGTAAGCGACCACCAGAGGAGGCGAGGCTAAGAAGGCCTGCTTGGCGTAGGGGTGAATCCGACCATCAAAGTTTCGGTTACCTGACAAAACCGCGGTGGCGTATAAGTCGCGGTCAATAATTTCTTGTTGGATGACTGGATCCAACGCACCGCTCATCCCATTACAGGTGGTGCAAGCGAACCCCACAATACCAAAGCCCAAGCTTTCGAGTTCGGTCAGTAAATTGGCCTCTTGTAGATACAGCTCAACGGTCTTCGAGCCAGGGGCCAAAGAGGACTTGACCCAGGGTTTGCGGGTCAGCCCTTTAGCGTTTGCATTGCGCGCCAACAAGCCTGCTGCAATCACGTTGCGAGGGTTGCTGGTGTTGGTGCAACTGGTGATGGCTGCAATGATCACCGCGCCATCGGGCATCAGACCAGGTTCGTTTTCAACCTTACCTGAGATCCCTTGAGCGGCGAGCTCTGTCGTTGGAACCCGACGATGAGGGTTTGATGGGCCTGCGATATTACGTACCACGCTTGATAAGTCAAAGCGCAAGACGCGTTCGTATTCGGCGCTCTTCAGGCTATCGGCCCATAAGCCAGTTTGTTTGGCATAGGTTTCGACCAGTTTGATCTGTTGGTCTTCGCGGCCGGTCAAGCGCAGGTAGTCGATGGTTTGTTGATCAATATAAAACATCGCAGCGGTGGCACCGTACTCGGGTGTCATATTCGAGATGGTTGCGCGATCACCCAGTGTTAGGTGGGTGACACCCTCACCAAAAAATTCGAGGTAAGACGATACAACTTTTTGATTGCGCAAAAATTCTGTCAGAGCCAACACCATGTCGGTTGCGGTCATCCCAGGCTTGAGTTTGCCCGTGAGTTCAACGCCAATAATCTCGGGTAAGCGCATCCACGAGGCACGACCCAGCATGACGCTTTCGGCTTCAAGGCCCCCAACACCAATGGCAATCACACCTAAGGCGTCGACGTGTGGCGTGTGGCTGTCGGTGCCGACCAGCGTATCCGGAAACGCAACACCATTCAGTACATGCACAACCGGCGACATTCTCTCTAAATTAATTTGATGCATGATGCCATTTCCGGGAGGAATGACATCGACATTTTTAAACGTCTTTTTAGTCCAGTTAATAAAATGAAAACGATCTTCGTTGCGTCGATCTTCGATCGCACGGTTCTTTGCAAACGCGTCTGGATCGAAGCCACCGCATTCGACAGCAAGCGAATGGTCAACGATTAACTGTGTCGGTACCACCGGATTGACTAACGCTGGATCGCCGCCTTGCGCAGCGATCGCATCGCGCAGGCCCGCAAGGTCAACGAGTGCCGTTTGCCCCAAAATGTCATGACACACCACGCGCGCTGGAAACCACGGAAAATCCATATCGCTTTTACGCTCAATCAGTTGCTTGAGCGCTGCGGTCAGTAAATCGGGATCGCAGCGGCGCACCAGATTTTCGGCGAGCACGCGCGAGGTATACGGCAGTTTATTGTAGGCGCCGGGCGTAATCGCGTCGACAGCCGCTTGAGCGTCAAAATAATCGAGTTTGGTTCCGGGTAATGGCTTGCGATGTGCGCTATTCATATGAACTCAGTCGGATGGTGGTCTAAGGCAAAAGATGCGGTCTCAGGAGAAACGTTATCCTTTGGTACAAAAGGGGGCTCTCGTACTCAAGGAGGTTCGCCAGTGCAACAGATACGAATCAGAAACAGCAGGTAAAGATTAGTTGCAACGCTGATATTAAGACGGGTAAAACGGTGAGCCTTGCGGCTCACCTGTTTGGTCGACTGCTAATTACTTGCGACGCGCGAGCGGAACAAATTTTTGATCATCGGGCCCGGTATAGTTGGCAGCAGGACGAATGATCTTGTTATCAATCCGTTGTTCAATGATGTGCGCAGCCCAGCCTGCGGTACGTGAGATCACAAACAGCGGTGTAAACATCGCAGTCGGTACGCTCATCATGTGATACGACACGGCCGAAAACCAATCCAGGTTTGCAAACATTTTTTTCGAATCCCACATCACAGCTTCGATGCGATCAGCGATATCAAACATTTTGGTGGTTCCGGCTTTCTTTGAAAGGCGCAATGCCACGTCTTTGATGACCTTATTACGTGGATCAGCAATCGTGTACACGGGGTGCCCAAAACCAATCACAACCTGTTTGGCCTCGACTCGCGCACGAATATCGGCCTCGGCTTCGTCTGGTGTTTCGTAGCGCTTTTGCACTTCGAAAGCCACTTCGTTGGCGCCGCCGTGCTTGGGTCCACGCAGAGCGCCAATGCCGCCAGCAATGGCTGAATACATGTCAGACCCAGTGCCCGCGATCACGCGGCAGGTGAAGGTCGAGGCATTGAATTCGTGTTCCGCGTACAAATTCAGTGAGGTGTGCATCGCACGTACCCAGTCGGCGTTTGGCTTTTTGCCATGTAAAAGATGCAAGAAGTGCGCGCCAATTGAGTCGTCATCGGTTTGCACATCAATGATGCGACCGTTGTGGCTAAAGTGATACCAATACAGCAGTGCCGAACCCAGATTTGCCATCAAACGATCGGCGATGTCACGTGCATCAGGGATGTTGTGATCTTCTTTCTCGGGCAGCATGCAACCCAGTGCCGAGGCGGCGGTGCGCATCACATCCATGGGATGGCTAGCGGCTGGCAGCGATTCGAGCACGGTTTGTAGTTGGGCAGGCAAGCCGCGCAGGTTGCGCAATTTGTCTTTGTAAGCGGCCAGTTCAGCCTTGTTGGGCAACTTGCCATGAATCAATAAGTGGGCGATCTCTTCGAACTCGCTGCTATCAGCAAAATCAAGAACATCGTAGCCGCGATAGTGCAGGTCATTACCGCTGCGCCCGACCGTACATAACGCGGTGTTGCCCGCAGTCACGCCCGACAGGGCGACTGATTTTTTAGGTTTGAAGGTGGGTGTCGCTTCTGCAGGAGCAGCGGCGGTCGATAGTGCTGCGGGTGCAGAGCTTTTCTTTACAGCTGATTTGTTAGCAGTTGCCATGATATGTGTCCTTGATCAGATTATTTCGATTTGCCTTGGGCGAACAACACGTCGAGTTTGCCTTCAAACTCGTGGTAATT
>CAMCII010000293.1 GCA_945874505.1 Bordetella parapertussis
GCGTGAGGATATTGCGGCGCTTGAACCGTTGCTCGAAGCCTTGTTGCAGCCTGACCCAGACGCTGAGTCTTGAATCTAGCAACCTGTTTGATGCGCCATGACTGTATAGAGAGTGATGATGCAACTCGGTGACGCGCGTAGCGGTAAGATGGCCGAGAACATCATCGGCTTTGGGCGAACGCTTAGGCGTGCCGGCTTGCCCATGGACAGTGCGCGCATTGGTTTTGGCTTGCAGGCTGCCCTGTTGGTAGGCATTGAGGAAAAGGCTGATTTGCGTGCAGCGTTGCAGGCAACGCTCGTGTGTCGCCAACAAGATCAAGCGGTATTTGATCAATTGTTCGATGCCTATTTTCGTAATCCAGAGCTGACGCAACAATTATTGGCGCAAATGTTGCCTAAGACAACCGAGGCAGCGCCCAAGCCTAAACGTCTTGCGCGAGCGCAAGAGGCGCTTGCAGCGGTACGCGCAGCGGTCAAGTCTCAGCCTCGAGAAGAAGAGAAAATTCAGTTTGATGCAGCGCTGTCAGCCAGTGACCGCGAACGTTTGCGTCACGCTGATTTTGAAAGCCTGAGTGCAAGCGAATTTCGACTCGTCGAGCAGCTCGCACGCGAGATCGCTCTGCCATGGCCGCAACTTAGCGCGCGGCGCCTGCAAAGTGCTTCGCATGGTGTTCGCTTAGATTGGCGGCGAGCCTTACGAGAGTCGGCCCGTTATGACGGTGAGCTACTTGCTTTGCCTTATCTTTCGCGTCGCCTTGAACCTTTGCCGGTATTGCTATTGATTGACGTGTCGGGCTCGATGGAACGCTATGCTCGACTGATGCTTGCTTTTTTACACCAAAGCACTCGACGTGTCGCGCGCTCAGTCTTTGCGTTTGGCAATCACCTGACAGATTTAAATCCTGCTTTTCGACTGACGGATACCGATGCAATGTTAGAGCAAGCGAATCGCTTGATTAGTGACTTTGCGGGTGGCACGAAAATTGGTGCCTCACTTGCTCAGTTACGACGTACGCAAAACCGACAATTAGTCGGTCGTCGTACTGTAGTACTGCTGATTAGCGATGGCTTGGATACTGGTGGGTCAGAACAACTTGCGACTGAGTTAGACTGGTTGAAACGCAATTGTCGCAGTCTGCTATGGTTGAATCCTATGCTGCGCTTTGACCAGTATCAACCAACGGCACAAGGAGCGGCTGCATTACAAAAAAAAGCAGACGGCATGTTGGCGATTCACAATCTTGCGCAGTTAGAAGATTTGGCACGCAGCTTGGTGCAGTTAATCAAACGGTAGTTATTTTTTAGCGAGAACATGATGGACATGCAAGGTAACCGCTTGTTAGCAGTATCACAACAACAAGCCTGGGATTCGCTCAATGATCCAGAGATATTAAAGAGCTGTATTCCAGGATGCGAAAAATTTGAGCTCGTGACTGAAAACGAATATGCGGTGACTGTAGCCGTCAAGATCGGCCCGGTTTCGGCGAAGTTCAACGGCAAGGTGAAGTTGGCCGACATTCAGGCTCCGGTGTCGTATGCCTTGCAGTTTGAGGCGCAAGGTGGCGTCGCAGGGTTTGGACAAGGCGAATCAAAGGTCGAGTTGATGCCTCGCGAGGGCGGGTGCGAGTTGAAGTACACCGTTCATTCAAAGGTTGGCGGAAAAATCGCCCAACTTGGGCAGCGCTTGATTGATGGCGTAGCAAAGTCTTTAGCCGAAGATTTTTTCAAGCGGTTTGAAGAGGCGCTACAGGCTAAATTTGCAGGTGGCGACGTTACTGTTGCCCAGGGCGGCGCCATTCAAGCAACAGCGCCCATGACATCAAGTCAGGTAGCAACGCCTAGCGCTTCAAATATTCGAGGCCTACTGTTGACCATCGTGGCGGTCGTGGCGGTGGCGTTACTAACTTGGTATGTCAGGCGCTAGCGAACGCTCGGCCGACCGGTTTGACTAGAAGATATCGAAGCAATACAGTGCACTCACATTCTCTAACAATAAAACCAAGGGGCAAAATGATGGCTGTCACTAACGTTGGTCGGTATCTGGTCGAAAGGGTGGTTGAGGTCGAGCGCCCTTATGTACCTGCGCGTGATTTTTTTCCAGACTTAACGCAAGACATGTTGACAACTTGTTTGCGTGAGTTGCCCGGTGGTCAACTGACGACTGAGGGTAGGCTTCAAATGAGTTTTCACTCATTCGTTGTGAAGACCGGACGCTTCACGATCTTGGTGGATTCTTGTTGCGGTAACGATAAAGAGCGCCCGTTGCGCCCAGGCTTTCATAAAATGAATAATGACTTTATGGGGGCCCTTGCTCAGGCAAAGGTCAAGCCTGAAGAGGTTGACTATGTGATGTGTACACACCTCCATTGGGATCACGTGGGCTGGAATACCCGTCTGGTCGATGGCGTTTGGAAACCCACCTTTCCTAATGCAAAGTACCTGATGTCAAAAACTGAATATGATCAGGCCGATGCGACTTATCGCAGTGGCAAAAAAGATACGCACACTCAAGCGTTTGAAGACAGTATCGATCCAATCGTACGGGCCAAGCAAGCGGTGCTGATCGACGATGACTATGAAGTTGATAGCGGGATGTCGATCGAGCCCTGTCATGGGCACACACCTGGCAATATCGTGATTAATCTTGAGTCAGAAGGTCAGCGTGGTGTACTCACGGGTGACGTGATTCATCATCAGATTCAGTTACGTTATCCCGAAATGTCGACCTCAGCCGATGCCGATCAGGCTTTAGCGCGCGTTTCACGCGTTGCCCTCATTGAAAAGCATGCAGGCACGGGACACTTGGTTTTTCCGGCGCACTTTCCTGCGCCAACGATTGGGCGTATTGAGCCAAATGCCGCGGGTGGCTTTCGCTACGATACAGATGCGGTCTGAGGCATCGCGCCGCAGTCGCGCAATTCTGCTGCTTGCTTTGCTGGTCGTGATTTGGGGGGTGAATTGGGTTGTCGCTAAAAAATCGCTCGAATATGTGTCGCCGATCTGGGTGACTGCGTTTAGGTTAGTGCCGATGTGCATCATTTTTTTTGTGGTGTGCCTCGCTACTAAACAATTACGAATTCCGGTGCGAGCCGATCTGGCAGTCATTTTTAGTATCGGCTGGTTACATATGGTTGGGTTTTCAGTCTTGGTGAGCGTGGGGATACAGTACTTGCCCGCCGGAAAATCCATTGTGTTGGCTTATACGACGCCCTTGTGGGTGTTGCCCGCAGCGTGGCTCTTTTTAAATGAGCCTTTTACCCCTCGCCGAATTCTGGGCTTAGTGGTCGGCATGTCAGGCCTTATCCTGATCTTGCAGCCCGGCGCAATGGATTGGACCGATCGCAATGTCTTGATTGGCCATGGCTTTGTGTTGTTAGCCGCTCTGTTGTGGGCGATCTCGATCGTCTATGGACGGGCACACAAATGGGTCACACCACTTTTTGCGTTATTGCCCTGGCAGATGTTGTTAGGTGGCTTGACTCAGGTGGTACTGGCCTTCATGTTAGAGGGCGTGCCGCAGGTCAAGTGGTCACTAGAGATGGTGCTGCTGGTGGGATTTAACGGCTTATTAGGAAACGGCGTCGCGTATTGGCTGATGAATATCGTGAGCCGAGATTTGCCTGCGGCGGCTGTGTCGATGGGGCTGCTTGGAGTGCCGTTAATCGGCCTGTTTTGCGCAAGTTTGTTTTTAGGCGAAGTGCTAGGGCCCGCCCTGTTGATTGCAACTGTTCTGATTATTGCAGGAATCATTCTCGGGACGATTCCTAAGTCGCTTCGCGCGAGCTGAGGGTTTAATCGATTCGCCTGCGTTGAGGAATTAAAATGCGAAGGATAAAAAGATAGCAATTTTTTCCTAACTGGTAAAAGAGTATTCAAGTGATTGGCTTGACGGTTTATGAATAGGAATGCGGCAATGAGCAGCACAGGTAACGTGAACATCAATCACGCCTTGCGTGGCGTCAAGGTACTCGATTTCACGCAGATTGGCGCGGGCCCATTGATTGGTATGCAGCTTGGAGACATGGGCGCCGAGGTTATCAAGGTTGAATCGCCTGGCGGTGACATTGGTAGAAAGCTTGGCCCGCCTTGGCAAGAGGGTGAGTCGGTTGTATCGATGAGTTTTAATCGCAACAAGCGCTCGCTCTCAGTCGATTTAAAAAAAACAGAGGGTGTTGCGCTGATTAAGCGCATGGCCACTCAGGCCGATATTGTGCTTGAAAGCTTTCGACCTGGTGTGATGGATAAGCTGGGGGTGGGCTTTGCCGCCTTGCAGGCGCTCAACCCTGGTTTAATTTTTGGCTCGGTTTCAGCGTATGGCCAGACCGGGCCTTGGCGCGATAAAGCGGGCGTCGATGGCATTGTTCAGGCGGTATCCGGCCTGATGAGTAATATTGGTGATGCGAATTCGCCGCCGATGAAGGTGTTGGTGCCGGCCGTGGATATGGTCACCGGCTTTATTTCGACCTCGGCTGTGCTTGCAGCGTTGCGTGTGCGCGATGCGACAGGGCAGGGGCAGCATCTCGATTTTTCTTTGTACAACAGTGCCTTGATGTTGCAGTTATCTGCTGTCACTTCGTATCTGTCTAGTGGCGAGCTGCCCTTGCGCACGGGGACCGCAGCGCCATACTCTGCGCCTAACGAAGCGTACCCCACGAAAGACGGTTGGATCATGATCGCGGCGTACCACGAGGATCGCTGGCTGGCGCTTTGCAATTTGCTGGGCAAACCTGAGTTGGCAATACATTCTGACTTTGCAACGATACCCAAGCGTGTCGCGAATCGTGATGCCTTGATGAAAGAACTAACGATATTGCTTGCCCACAAGACTTCATTCGAATGGCAAGAGCTGTTCGAAGCGGCTGACATTATTTGTGGCCCGATTGCTGACTACAACATGGTGATGCAGTCGCCTCAACTTGTGCACAACGGCGTGATTGTTGACACCCATAGCTCGGTAGCTGGGTTGGTGCGTATGCCAGGCTTTGCAGCCGGAGATCGCGATGCGCAGTCGCGTGTTCGCTATGGGCCGCCTGCGCTGGGCGAGCACAGTTGTCAGATTCTGGCTGAGTTTGGGTTGTCGCAGACTGAGATTGATGCTTTGCTCGCTTGTGGCGCGGTGATTCAACGGGCTTGAGCA
>CAMCII010000294.1 GCA_945874505.1 Bordetella parapertussis
TCCCCTCAAGTTGCTTGTCTGAACGGCGGCGACCCAAACTCGCTTCGCTCAAACAAGGGCCGCCTTCATCCGTCCAGCCCGCGCAAGCCTCGGCAAGACAAGACAGCCCACTCAGGCGCTCTGCGCCCCTGCCCCCTAACTCGCACTGAAGATTGCTGAGGCAAACCACGTTTTACTGAATGTGCTGGAGTCGTGCTTTTGAACCGAGTGTGACGTCGCGGTGTTCTTGCACTGAATGTACCTCCATTGTAATTAAAGAGCCTGCCCTTGACCGTGCTCTCCGATTCGTGAGAGTAAGCCAGGATCTTTTTGAAGATTCGTTTGATGCCATCGAATCAATACAAGCATCAAGAGGGCGACTGACAAGCCAAACATCACGATGATGGTGTTGATGGGTACCCCTAGCCACAGCATCAAGCTATACAGAGACACCATCAATAAAATATTGAGCTGTTCATTGAAGTTTTGAACGGCAATGGAGTGGCCGGCTGATAACAGCAAATGACCGCGATGTTGTAGCAGGGCGTTCATTGGTACAACAAAAAAACCAGACAAAATCCCCACTAATAACAACAGGCCATAGACAGCCCATTCGTTGTAGATCAGTGGCATGACGAGTACGACTAAACCCATTAGTGCGCCAACCGGGAGCACACGAAGAGATTGCTTAAGTGGCACGCGAGCCGCTGCAATTGAACCCAGCACCGTACCCAAGGCAGCGATGCCCATTAAGATTGAGGCTTGATCCAGGCGATAGCCAAGTTGGCTGCGACCCCATTCGATCACGATCAGTTGCAGCGTTGCACCTGCTCCCCAAAAGAGGGTGGTGACCCCCAATGAAATTTGGCCGAGCTTATCTGTCCACAGCACCTTGGTGTAGCCAACAAAGGCTTTGATCAGGCGAAGCGGGTGCTGATGTTGCTTCGGGTACTTGGCGTTTGTGTTTGGAATCAATAAATTGGTTAGCGCGGCAGCGATGTACAACAGACCGATCATTACGATCGCAACTTCGGCAGGCGTACTGGCTATTTGCTGAAGCGTGTGGTGTGACAGTAGCCAAGCCGATACCGCAGGCGATACCAGCAAGCCGCCCACAACGGATCCCATAATGATAGAAACGACCGTCATGCCTTCGATCCAGCTGTTGCCCACGACAAGTTGCTCGGGGGGCAGCATCTCGGTGATGATGCCGTACTTAGCGGGCGAGTATGCGGCGGCACCCGTGCCGACAATCGCATAGGCCACGCAGATTAAGACGATTTGTTCAGACGGTGCTAAGCCAAAGATACCGTAACTAAACATCAGGATGCAGCCTACGACTTTGAAGGCATTGGTGGTGAACATCACCTTACCCTTGGGATAAGCGTCGGCGAGCGCGCCAACAAAAGGGGCGAGCAGTACATAGCTAGCAGCAACCCCCCATTTGATTAGAGGAGGCACCCACACCGGCCCGTCTAATTGATGGATCAGCGCGATCGCAGCAATAAATAGTGCGTTATCCGCCAAGGACGAAAAAGTTTGCGCGATGATGACAACATAAAAGCCACGATTCACGACGCGCTCGCTTTGGTATCGTCGTTTGCGATTTTGATCGCCTGCAGGTTCAGAGCCCTGTCCGGTGCTTGACTGTTTTCCTTGTCGCTCACCCCTTTTAGTGGTGGATTACTTTGCTGGTCGTTCAGCCCTGCTAGTGCCTGACTGCGTTGCTTGTCGCTCGCGCCCTCGAGTCCCTGACGATTCTGAGGCTCTGCTGGCAATTTCATCAGCGGGCTCCCCATCTTAATGTGCGCCCCGGGCAAGATTTGATCTGCTAAGGCGAAGCCGTTAGGGGCGAACACAATAATGGTCGAGCCGTGCTCAAACCAACCAAGCTCTTGCCCTTTTTCAAAGGCTACGTTGCACGCAAAATCGGTTTGTCCTTTGTAACGTGTGTGAAATAAAGTATTTAAGCCATGTAAGCGAATGCTAGCGACCAAGATCGCCGCAACCGGTACGAGCGCCACCCTATGTTTTTGTGAACCTAGTTCAAGCGCCAACACGGCCCGCTCATTTTTACAAAACAGTTTTTCAACACGCTTTAAGGCGATGGGGTTCACGTTCCAGGTATCCCCTGACAAATAATGCACGGCCTTCATCGCGCCTGTATATGGGGCATGAAAGCGGTGATACATGGCAGAGGTAAGCCGCAACGTGACGTATTGGCCGTCGGTCCAGGCACTCGTGTCGGTGTGCTGGCCAAACAGATCAGTCAAGGTGTACGGAAACCCCTTCGCCTGAAACACTTGCCCATTGATGATCTTGCCGCAAGCACCCACGATGGCATCGCAGGGGCTCGTCATCACTTCAGGATCCTGATCGACCACGCGAGCACCCTCATGTAATTCGCGAATAAAGCAATCGTGAAGGCTGTCAAAATGTTGTTTTTTAGCTTCGCTTAAATCAAGATCAGTAAATAGTTTCCAGGTGCCAATCGAAGCGTCACGTACCCAGCCCACCTTGATTTTGCTGAACCAACCCATGAAATGCGTGACGGCGAGCCTAGGAATCCGGTTGGTCACTAAAAAGTTGAGGTCTTCGTGGGCAAAGACATTGCGGACGGCTTTACTGATGTTCATCATTTCGTCACTTTAAAGTCATAAAAAGGAGTTTTCGAGGCAAAACTATGACTGATCAAATTTTGAATGTTGTGCAATACGTCGCTGCAGCAGCTGTGGGTCTTTGGCTGTTGTTGCGTATCAAGCAACGCCTGCAATTGTCGGTGGCTAAATACCCGTCTTTGGGTGGACACTTGCGTTGGGCGAAGCGCATCGCACGCTGGGTGCCTGGCTACTCGTACTCTGACGACAAATGGTTTGATGCAGATGGCGCCTCGCCAGAAGTGGTGACCCAGCGTCGTACGGCTTTGGCAGCGCTGGGCAATGACCTGCGTACTCGTAGCCCGTTGACCTTGGCACATACGGCTGCTAGTAAGCCCATGATTTCTGATTTGCAGTTCATCAGCAACTATCGGGTGCCGTATCAATTTCGTGAGGTGTTGCAGCAACACCTTCAATTGGGTAGCTTCTGGACGAGCAGTGATGGTGTTTGGCTGACTGACATGGATGGCAATCGCTTGATTGACGTAACGGGGTCGTATGGCGTGAATTTGTTCGGTCTGGATTTTTACAAGTCTTGTATCGAAGAGGGGAGTCAGCTTGTGCGAGATCTGGGCCCCGTCTTGGGCTCGTATCATCCTTGTGTGCTCGATAATATTCGACGCCTGTGTGCCATCTCTGGTAAGGACGAAGTTTCGTTTCATATGTCGGGGACTGAGGCAGTGATGCAAGCGGTGCGTCTCGCTCGCTATCAAACTGGGCGTCAAAAAATTGTCCGTTTCACCAGTGCTTATCACGGCTGGTGGGATGACGTGCAACCGGGGCCGGGCAATCCGATGCCACCGTCTAAGCATACGTTGACGCTGCGCGAAATGCATGAGAACACGCTGCGGGTATTGCGCAATCGTCGCGACATCGCTTGTGTGTTGGTCAATCCGATACAAGCCATGCACCCGAACCAAGCTGCACCAACCGATTCGACGCTGGTTGACGGTGGGCGTCGGGCGCATTACGACCGTGTGGCGTATACCGCTTGGCTCAAAGAATTGCGACAGGTGTGCGCCGAGCGAGGCATTATCTTTATTTTGGATGAAGTCTTTTTGGGCTTCAGGCTTGCCCCAGGTGGTGCTCAAGAATACTTCGGTCTTGAGGCTGACATGGTCACTTACGGTAAAACACTGGGCGGCGGTTTGCCGATTGGTATTCTGTGCGGCAAAAAAAATCTGATGACACGTTTCTATGCCGAGCACCCCGCCGATATCTGCTTTGCTCGAGGCACCTTCAATGCGCATCCTTATGTCATGGGTGCCATGAATGTGTTCTTGCATCGCCAAGAAACGCCGGCAGTTCAAAAGTTGTATGCCGAGCTTGAAACAACCTGGAATACACGCAAGACCCAACTGAACGATCTGCTCAAGCGTGAAGGGTTGCCACTGCGTGTCGAGGCCATGTCGACGGTGTGGACTGTGCTGTACGACGTGCCAAGCCGCTTTAACTGGCTGTTGCAGTTTTATATGCGGCGCGAGGGGATTGCCCTGAGCTGGGTCGGTACTGGAAGACTGATTTTTAGTCTGAACTTTACCGATGCGGATTTTGATGATTTCTGCCAACGTTTCGTACGTGCTGGCCATCAGATGGCTGCAGGCGCTTGGTGGTGGACGCCGCAAGGTCAGACAAACAAACAAATTCGACGCCGTATGTTGTTAGAGATGGTGCAGCAGACTAAGCTGTGAAGGTCTGCTGGGTGTTTGGTCATTAGAGAGTTCTATTCTGATAGTGAGGGGTATAGACAGTGAGGGGTATATTCAGAGACTTCTATCTATTAAGAATTGAAGTCTCCGATTGAATCTGTTCAGTGTGACTGCAGTCTCTGAATGAATCTGTTCAGTGTCACTGCGGTCTCTGAGTGAATCTGTTCGGTGTGACTGCAGTCTCTGAGTGAATCTGTTCAGCGTGACTGAAGCCCCTCAGTGACTCTGTTTAATGTGATTGAATATGCGGCATAGGATCAATCAATTCACCACGCATCAAATAAATGGGTGAGCGGCGATACAGCATGACGTCATGAAACGGGTCGGTCAAAATTTTCAAAGCCCAAGCAAATGCGGCTTTGAAACTGTCTTTAATACATAACTGAGCGACTCTGAATAACAGACCTGCAACGCCCAAAAAGAGCCAAGTCATGCCGACAATACGAACAGTCGTATTTTCGTAAGCTTCAGGCACAGCCCAAGTGATGAGTGAGGGCTGCAAGTAGGCCAACACAGGGATCGCGGCCCAGATCGAGAGCAACACAATCTTACGATGCAAGTTGTAGCCAACCTTGATTTCTTCCTTGTGCTCATGCGTCGCTTGATTGACGTGATCGTAGCCCTTTGGTTCAAAAAAGAAGTGGCCGGATTGGCGCGTTGTCATCGCCACTAACCAGGCCACCAATGAGGCTGCGACTGGGTTGATGAATAGCAGCACATAAGATACTAAAAATGATAAAGCGCTAACTAAGTGTAGGCTTTGATTAATGCGACTGTGGTGATAATAA
>CAMCII010000295.1 GCA_945874505.1 Bordetella parapertussis
CTATGATATCTACTCAAGATTGCTCAAAGAGCGTGTGATATTTCTGGTGGGGCCAGTCAACGACCAGTCCGCCAACGTCATCGTGGCACAGCTGCTTTTTCTAGAGTCTGAAAATCCTGACAAAGACGTGGCGTTGTATATCAATTCACCGGGTGGGTCGGTTTACGCTGGCATGGCAATTTATGACACCATGCGCTTTATCAAGCCTGAAGTGTCAACGCTTTGCACTGGTCTAGCCGCTAGCATGGGCGCATTTTTGTTGGCTGCGGGCACAAAAGGTAAACGCTTTTCGTTACCCAATTCGCGCATCATGATTCATCAGCCGTCGGGTGGTGCACAGGGCCAAGCCTCAGATATTCAAATTCAAGCCCGCGAAATCTTAGATTTGCGTGAGCGTCTAAATGGGATGTTGGCCGAGAACACCGGGCAGACCATTGAGCGTATTGCCTTGGATACCGAGCGCGACAACTTCATGTCTGCGCCTGATGCAGTATCGTATGGTTTGATTGATAAGGTTTTAACCTCACGGGCCGACACCGTCTAAGTATTTACCCAGGCCTCGATGGCTCAGTCATTCTGAAACATCTGTTAAAACAAGGCTTGGCACAACTGGTAATGGATCGTTATGTCAGAAAAAAAAGGCTCAGCTAGCACCAAGATCTTGCATTGTTCATTTTGCAACAAGAGCCAGCACGAAGTCAGAAAACTCATCGCTGGGCCTTCGGTCTTTGTCTGTGACGAGTGCATTGAGTTATGTAACGACATCATTCGCGAAGAAGCCCAGGCAAGTGCCCGCGCTTCGATCCGCACAGATTTACCAACTCCCGCTGAGATCAAAGCCTTTCTTGACCAATATGTGATTGGTCAAACTGCGTCAAAGCGTGTGTTGGCTGTTGCTGTCTATAACCATTACAAGCGTTTGCGCCATGGTGAAGTCAAGGGCGACGACGTTGAGCTTTCTAAAAGCAATATTCTGCTGATTGGCCCTACGGGCTCTGGCAAAACCTTGCTTGCACAAACACTTGCACGCCAACTGAACGTGCCGTTTGTCATGGCTGACGCGACAACACTGACCGAAGCCGGCTATGTGGGCGAAGACGTCGAAAACATCATTCAAAAATTGCTGCAAAATTGCAATTACGAAGTGGATAAAGCGCAGCGCGCAATCGTCTACATCGACGAAATCGACAAAATTTCTCGCAAGGCCGATAACCCTTCTATTACCCGTGATGTGTCCGGCGAGGGCGTGCAACAGGCACTGTTAAAGCTGATCGAGGGTACGGTGGCGTCTGTTCCACCTCAGGGCGGGCGTAAGCACCCCAATCAAGATTTTGTTCAAGTCGATACCACCAACATTTTGTTTATCGTTGGCGGTGCGTTTGATGGCCTTGAAAAGGTCATTCGCAATCGTACCGAGCGCTCGGGTATTGGGTTTAGTGCAAAGGTCGACTCAAAAACAGAGCAATCGACGGGCAGCACCTTCCTTGAGGTAGAGCCTGAAGACTTGGTGAAGTTTGGCTTGATTCCTGAGTTAGTTGGCCGTCTACCTGTGATTGCAACCTTGCAAGAACTCGATGAAGACACCTTAATTCAAATTTTGACCGAGCCTAAAAACGCCTTGGTGAAACAGTTTCAAAAGCTCTTTGCGATGGAAGGTGCCGAGCTTGAGATTCGGCCGGCCGCGCTTCGGGCGATTGCCCGTAAAGCAGTGAAGCGTAAAACTGGTGCGCGTGGTTTGCGCTCGATCCTTGAGTCTGCCTTGCTAGACACCATGTACGAACTGCCCACTCAGGGCAACATCAAACGCGTGGTGCTTGACGAGGCCACGATTGACGGCCAAGGTAAGCCCTTGCTGGTGTATGGCGACGAGACCGAGCAACCTAAGCCCGAGCGTAACCTACGCGACGCAGCCGCTTAGGGCTAATGGCGTGAACAAAGGTTTTTCGAAAAGTTAGAATGACGCTTTAGATGAGGCTCAAAATTTTCGAAAAATCTAAATGCCCTTAAGAATCTATGTTTTTCTCAGCCCCTTGTAGGGGCTTTTTACTATGTCAGTGTCACGAGCTTGAAATTTGAGCTATCGTCTACATAACAGACATATTCGTGTCATTACGGTCGTTATGTCGGTGGCTCACTTGGGCTTTACCGAGTCTTTATTAGGATTTTCTCATGTCTGAAAACCAGACCTTGCCCTCTGAATCAATTCAGTTGCCGTTGCTGCCGCTGCGCGACGTGGTGGTGTTTCCCCACATGGTGATCCCTTTGTTTGTTGGGCGCCCGCGGTCGATTCGTGCGCTAGAGGCCGCGATGGAAGCTGGCAAAAGCATCATGCTTGCGGCACAAAAGTCTGCTGGTAAAGACGACCCAACACCAGACGACGTTTACGAAATTGGCTGTGTAGCGACCATCTTGCAAATGCTTAAGTTGCCCGATGGTACGGTTAAAGTCCTTGTAGAAGGCGCGCAGCGTGCTCGCATCACTGAGATCCAAGATACCGGTACGCACTTTAAGTCAGTGTTGGTGCCAATCGCACCCGATCTGGCGGTCAGCGCTGAGACCGAAGCCTTGCGTCGTGCGATCGTGGGCCAGTTTGAGCAGTACGTCAAACTGAATAAAAAGATTCCTCCTGAGATCTTGACTTCGCTCGCCGGGATTGACGATGCTGGCCGCTTGGCCGATACCATCGCTGCGCACCTGCCACTTAAGCTTGAGCAAAAGCAAAAAATGCTCGAAGTGATTTCGACTTCAGAGCGTCTTGAGGCGTTATTGACGCAACTCGAAACTGAGATTGACATTCTTCAGGTTGAAAAGCGAATACGTGGTCGTGTCAAAAAACAGATGGAAAAAAGTCAGCGTGACTACTACCTGAACGAGCAAGTCAAAGCGATTCAAAAAGAGCTGGGTGAAGGCGAAGAGGGTGCCGACATCGAAGAACTTGAAAAGAAAATTCTTGCTGCACATTTGCCGAAAGACGCTAAAAAGAAAGTTGACGGCGAACTTAAAAAGCTCAAGCTGATGTCACCGATGTCAGCCGAGGCGACTGTGGTGCGCAACTATATCGATACCGTGATCAATTTGCCTTGGCGCAAAAAGAGCAAGGTGAATCATTCGATACCAAACGCTGAAAGCGTGCTCGATGATGATCATTATGGCTTAGACAAGGTCAAAGAACGTATCCTTGAATATCTTGCTGTGCAGCAGCGGGTTGACAAAATCAAGGCGCCAATTCTTTGCTTGGTTGGCCCACCGGGCGTGGGTAAAACCTCGTTAGGGCAATCGATTGCAAAAGCGACGAATCGTAAATTTATTCGTATGGCGTTAGGTGGTGTGCGCGACGAAGCTGAGATTCGTGGTCATCGTCGTACCTATATTGGTTCAATGCCGGGCAAGATATTACAAAATATGTCTAAGGTTGCCGTGCGTAACCCGCTGTTTTTGTTGGACGAGATTGATAAGCTTGGGATGGATTTCAGAGGCGATCCAGCGTCGGCGCTCTTAGAGGTGCTTGATCCAGAACAAAACCACACGTTTCAAGATCACTACGTCGAGGTCGATTTTGATCTGTCTGACGTGATGTTCGTGGCCACGAGTAATACGTTGAACATCCCTGCGGCCTTGTTAGATCGCATGGAAGTGATTCGCCTCTCGGGTTACACCGAAGAAGAGAAAATCCATATTGCGATGGATCACCTGTTGCCTAAGGTCATGAAAAACAATGGCGTCAAGGCAGAAGAGTTGATGGTCGAAGAGTCGGCCTTGCGGGACATCGTGCGTTATTACACGCGTGAAGCTGGCGTGCGCTCTCTCGAGCGCGACATCGGAAAAATCTGCCGTAAGGTTGTAAAAAAACTATTGGCAGACAGCGAAGCGCTGAAATTGGCCAAGTCTAAAGAGGTGCCAGCGAAGGTCACGGTCACCTCTGAAAACTTGAATGATTATCTCGGCGTTCGACGCTTTAGCTTTGGCATGGCCGAGAAAGACAACCAGATTGGGCAGGTCAATGGCCTGGCCTGGACTGAAGTTGGCGGTGATCTGCTGACCATTGAGGTCGCTGACATGCCAGGTAAAGGCGTGATCCAACGCACGGGTTCGATTGGCGATGTGATGAAAGAGTCAGTTGAGGCGGCGCGCAGCGTTGTGCGTGCTCGTGCTCGACGCTTGGGCATCACTGACAACATCTTTGAGAAACGCGATATTCACGTGCACTTTCCTGAGGGGGCTACGCCCAAAGACGGTCCGTCAGCGGGTATCGCAATTACCTTGGCGATTGTTTCGGCTTTGACGCAAAATCCTGTTCGCGCTGATGTGGCGATGACAGGTGAAATCACGCTGCGTGGCGAAGTGCTGGCAATTGGTGGCTTGAAAGAAAAACTCTTGGCGGCGCATCGCGGTGGTATTAAGACCGTTCTGATTCCTGAAGAAAACGTTAAGGATTTGACTGATATCCCTGATAACGTTAAGAATCAACTCGAGATTATTCCGGTACGCTGGATTGATAAAGTGTTAGAGGTTGCACTGGTGAATCCGTTAACACCACTTGCCGATGAGGCGCCGGTGGCAGAGACGGTTGTGGCAAAAGCGGCAGAGGCCGCTGTGGTGACTGACCCAGTCATTAAGCATTAACCTTTGGGTCGAATTGGTGCTGTAGAGAAACCCCGAGGCCTTAGCGCGGAGGGGTTTCAGCAGCGACACGTTAGGGCCAGAGAGTTTCGAATTGAAGTCGCTTAATGCCAGATAATCTTGATGCAGTGCGAATCGATAAATGGTTGTGGGCTGCGAGATTTTTTAAATCGCGCGCTCAGGCCGTCTTGGCAATCGAGGCAGGGCGGGTTCAGTTGCAAGGCGAAAGGGTCAAGCCCGCACGCACTGTCAAGGTTGGTGATCGTTTGCTGATTCAGCGCGAACAAGAACGTTTTGAACTGTGGGTGCGTGCTGTTTCAGAAACGAGGCGCTCAGCACCCTTGGCGCGCATGTTATACGATGAAACGCCCGAGAGTATGCTGGCAAGAGAAACCGCGGCAGAAAAGCGCAAATACTTTACTGAGCCGTCGCAAGAGATTAAAGCGCGCCCCACCAAGCGCGATAGACGTGACCTAGAAAAATGGCGAGACGTTTAACGGTGCAGATTT
>CAMCII010000296.1 GCA_945874505.1 Bordetella parapertussis
GCCTTTGAGTGCTGCGGGCGCGGCACTAATCTGAGCGTCGGTGTAGGGCACGCCCAAGATGCGTAAGGCACGCATGCGATCGCCGATATCATCACTTTGAACCGGATTGGTGGCTAACCAAGGATAGCCAGGCATGTTCGATTCTGGCACCACGGCGCGCGGATTGCGCAGATGGACACGATGCCAGTCATCAGAGTAGCGCTCGCCGATACGCGCCAGGTCAGGACCCGTGCGCTTTGAACCCCACAAAAACGGATGATCAAAAACGGACTCGCCAGCAACAGAGTAAGGACCATAACGCTGCACTTCGGCGTGCAACATTCTGATTTGCTGCGAATGACAGCCAACACAGCCTTCACGAATGTACAGATCGCGGCCCATTAAACGCACGGCATCGTAGGGTTCGACACCTGCCGAAGGCTTGGTCGTTGAGTGCTGAAAAAACAGCGGAACAATCTGCACTAAGCCGGCAAATAGCACGACCAAGATACTGCAGATAATCATCAGACCGATATTTTTTTCAAGCGTTGCGTGCGAGAAGAAACTTGTTTTTTCTTGTGCCATGATGTGCTCCTCAGGCCTGTGCCAAGCTAGATAATTGAGGGGTTGAAGCGGCGGCACCTGGCACCACCGGATTCACCGCGGTTTGCCCGATGACCGTTTTAAAAACGTTATAGGCCATCAACAGCATTCCACAGAGGTAAAGCAACCCACCCAATAACCGAATAAAGTAAAACGGTGCGGTCGACTTGACGGATTCGACGAAGCTATAAGTCAAGGATCCATCAACTTCAGTCGCACGCCACATCAAGCCTTGCATCACGCCGGCAATCCACATTGCTGCGATATACAACACGACGCCGATTGTTGCGATCCAGAAGTGAACCTCGATGAGCTTGACGCTATACATTTTTTCGCGTCCCCAGAGCCGAGGGATCAGGTAATACAGCATGCCAAACGTGATCATGGCAACCCAGCCCAACGCGCCTGAATGTACGTGTCCGATTGTCCAGTCGGTGTAATGCGACAGCGCATTGACCGTACGGATCGACATCATCGATCCTTCAAAGGTTGACATCCCATAAAACGACAGCGACACCACCATGAATTTCAGGATTGGATCGGTGCGCAACTTGTACCAGGCGCCAGAGAGCGTCATGATCCCGTTAATCATGCCGCCCCAAGACGGCGCCAACAGAATCAACGAAAACACCATGCCCAAGGATTGAGTCCAGTCGGGCAACGAGGTGTACAAGAGGTGATGCGGACCGGCCCACATGTAGGTGAACGCCAAGGCCCAGAAGTGCACAATCGACAAGCGATACGAGTAGATCGGACGCTCGGCCTGTTTGGGTACAAAGTAATACATCATCCCCAGAAAACTGGTGGTTAAGAAGAACCCGACCGCGTTATGCCCATACCACCACTGCACCATCGCGTCTTGCACACCGGCGTAAGCAGAGTATGATTTCCAGAGTGAGACAGGCATCTCGATGTTGTTGACGATATGCAAAATCGCGATGGTCAAAATATATGAACCAAAAAACCAATTGGCAACATAAATGTGCTTCACCTTACGCTTGACGATGGTGCCAAAAAACACCACTGCGTAGGCAACCCACACAAGCGTAATCAAGATGTCGATTGGCCACTCTAGCTCGGCGTATTCTTTACTGGTGGTGATCCCCAAAGGCAGTGTCACGGCTGCGGCGACAATCACTAGTTGCCAACCCCAGAACGTAAATGCTGCAAGCGGTGCGCAGAACAACCGCGCCTGGCAAGTGCGTTGCACCACGTAATAAGAGGCGGCAAACAGCGCACTGCCGCCAAAGGCAAAAATCACAGCGTTGGTGTGTAACGGACGCAGACGCCCATAAGTCAGCCACGGAATATCAAAATTGAGTTGAGGCCACATCAGTTGCGCGGCCAAGACCACCCCCACCAACATGCCCACCACGCCCCAAACCACCGTCATCAGCGCAAATTGTCGGACAACACCATAATTAAAATTTTCTGTTTTGACTACCGAAATGCTTGTCATGGTTGGCGCCTTGTCTCTCATGAATCTTGATATCGACATCATGCCAAGTGCGGCAGAAGTCAGCTTTGATATGGATCAACTAAACCTTTGATAAGGATCAACTAACCGTGTGATCATCGTCGTGTAAGATCGAAAGGCCAGCCTGCTCTGCGTCGTCGTATTGCCCTGAAAAAACAGCCCACCACAACATGGCGCCAATCAACGCAACGATGGCCAATGACAGAGGCAATAGAAGATAGAGAATTTCCATAGGTTCTACGCTAGGCCCGAAGGTGTTGGTTTTGTGTCAGCACACCGACCGCACGACTAAGTCCAGCCCGTCTGGGTCGATAGAGGCGCCAAGCATTGAGCAACACGGCTACCGAGGACAGCAACATCGACAGCGCAGCCAACCAAGGTGTGACCCAACCCATGGCAGCCAAGGGCATGGTCAAGACGTGCCAAACTAATGCACCATAAAGATTTTGGCGCGTAATGCGGACGGTGCGTTCGAGCAGCGCCTCATGCTGGTTTGTAGACAAAGGCTCATCGAGCGCCAGATTCACTTGCAGCGCAGCCAACGATACCGGCGCGGCTAAAGACAGCGCGCAAGGGCAACTCATCACGAGTAATGACACCAAGACAGACCACGCCTGCGTGGGTGCGATTACCCACCAAACCGCACCTATCACAGCCGCCACCGTGAGCTGGATCAGCACAAACAAGGTCGCGACGCGATTAGCCTGAGTCAATAGCGGCAAACTAAAGCTCAATAAATTTGCTTCGATAGACGCACCACCACTCAAAGGCACGTTGAGATTCGCTCGGGTTGCCCGAGCGGACACACCAGAGCTCAAGGGTATCGTGACACTCGCTTGGTTCGCCGGCCCAAAGGCACCAGAGTCAACCAAGCTGGCACGTTGCTCGACGTAACGTGCCGTCAGCAAAAATGCGATAAACATGGTGATTGAATCAAAGTAGACTTCACCCGCGCCCTTGAAGGTCGCCATCACGCTAGGGATAAACGCCGCAAGCAGACTGATGCCAACGGGGACATCCATGGTGATTCGACGCGCTGACCACGCGCGGGCGCAACCCAGCCAAATCGGCCAGGCCGAGTACAAGATGACCGGGATCGTGAGCGTCAGACTTGCCCAGTTCATCAAGAAGATGGCCCAGTCGAGCACTTCAAGACTGTCTTGGCCGCTTGCCTCAGGCCGAAGGTACCCTGGCAAGGCAAACATCATCACTTGCATCATGGCAAGCCAAGCCAGCCCCAAGCGCACCAAGCCCCGGCGGCGCTGCGCGACTGACTGACTACCAACTGCGTGAGCCGTGGTCTGCGAAGGGTTGGCTATCTGCGAAGGGTTGGCTGTCTGCGAACTAGAACTCGATCTGGGCTTCATGCCTGAATCGTAATTTCTAGCAAGCGATGGCGTATTGATCTAGATCAAATTCACACCAAACAACATGGACACCTAGGGAGTCCGAGCTATTCATTCCCTCCCTAAACGAGGAGGTTTTTCGCGCATTTGGTTAAAACTTTCATTCAACGCTTGCGAATGTCTGAGGCTCAACTCAGCGCACTGACAACAGAGTGCCTGATACCAAGGCTGTCAAGATATGATCTAGTCTCGTTATTTGTCAGAGAGCAATGCCCCGCTGATCGTCAGACTGAAATAGAGGGATAGCCCCCTGAGCTTCGAGCTAGCTGGTTTTTTCGAGAATCACAGGCCAGGCGCGACGCAGGTAATACAGCATCGACCAAACTGTCAAAATCGCGGCGACCACGATTAACACGAAGCCCACGCGCGCCACTGGAATCCCGAAGAGATCTTCGTGATACAGCAGGCAGGGGATCGCAATCATCTGAGAGGCAGTTTTGAATTTACCCAACCAGTGCACCGCAACGCTAGCGCTAGCACCCAATTGCGCCATCCATTCGCGCAACGCTGAAATCGTGATTTCGCGACCAATAATAATCAACGCAATCATGACGTCAACGCGATCCAGATTCAACAGCGCAAGCAAAGCCGCCGACACCATGAGTTTGTCGGCAACTGGATCCAAAAATGCCCCAAAGGCGGATGTTTGGTTCCAGCGGCGTGCCAGCCACCCATCAAACCAATCAGTGAGCGCGGCCAAAATAAAAGCGCTTGCCGCCCAAGCGTCGCGCACGGGTAAGGTCATCCAGGTCTCGGGAAGATAAAACAACCCGATCACCATCGGAATCATGGCGATTCGCAGCCATGTGAGAAAAATAGGAATATTAAAAGGCATAGCGCTATGCTACCTCACTTCATCATGACAAAGAGGTTTCAGCGTAGGGCGAAATATAGTCGTTCGGCCAGTTCAGGCGAAATCCCCTCAACCGAGGCAAGGTCTTCAATACTGGCATTTGCAACGCCGCTAAAGCCACCAAAGCGTGCCAACAAGCGCTGACGGCGTTTAGCGCCAATCCCATCAATATCTTCAAGTCGTGAAACGTTACGCGCTTTTGCTCGTTTGGCACGCATCCCCGTGATGGCAAAGCGATGCGCCTCATCACGAATCTGAGCAATCAACATCAGGGCAGCAGACTCTTGTCCCAACGCCTGTGAGGCGCGGCCGTCGGCAAAGATCAGCGTTTCGAGGCCTACCTTGCGATGCTCGCCTTTGGCAACGCCCACCAAGACGTCGATACTCAGGCCAAGTTCAACAAACACTTGTCTGGCAATCTCGACCTGGCCTTTGCCACCATCAATCAATACCAAACCAGGCATGACTGCTTCGCCATCAGCAACCTTACCAAAACGGCGCGTCAGTACCTGACGCATGGCCGCGTAGTCGTCACCAGGCGTAATCCCAGCAATGTTGTAGCGGCGATACAGAGAGGGTTGCATCGCATGATGAGCGAACACCACGCACGAGGCCTGTGTGGCCTCACCAGCGGTGTGACTGATGTCAAAGCACTCGATGTGCAGCGCCTCGAGCACCACCGGGTCGGTATCGAGCTCAAGTGCTTCAGCCAACGCGAGCGTACGCGCACTGCGAGCACCTGTCTCTGACAACGCATTGGCCAACGCCATCTCGGCATTGCGTGTGGC
>CAMCII010000297.1 GCA_945874505.1 Bordetella parapertussis
ACCCCAAACTCTTTGGCCATCATCCATTTGGTAATCAACCAAGCGGCAACTGACAAAAAAAACAATAAAAAACAGTAACGCCAATCCCAGAATGCATAAAACACATAACTGGCGATCAACAAAAAAAAACGATGCGCCAGTGGTTTGGAATAAAAGGACCAGGCAACCCCCAAGACAAAGAGGAAAAAGCATGCAAATTCAAGGGTAGGGAAGAGCATGTAACTTGTGGGAGTTGGGAGTAACCTCTTTATATTTTATAAGATTAATGAATTTGGTGGACCCACCAGGACTTGAACCTGGGACCAAAGGATTATGAGCAGCTTCAAGAAATAAAATCCTATACAAATTAATAGGTTACAAGCGATCTACAGCGGTGTGGAAGCAAATGTGGAAGCATCGTTTATTAACTTCTACCAAGCTAAGGACTGTTAACCAGGGGTTCTTTGGACAAAGCATATCTGCAGAAGCCAGCTAAAAAGCATCGCATTGTGCTTTTTGCATTTTTAGCGCAATTCTTTGGGAGCGCACCCAGCTAACGGCTTACTTCAGCCAATGCGGATCGGGTAATTGCCCGAACACCTGACGCAAACCTTGGCTCCAGCTGCTGCGTAAATCTCTGAAGTAGGTGTCTTCGGAGTCGATGCGATGCCGTTTGGTCACTTGCAAATCATTTGTTTTGATCATAGCGACATCGATAGGCAGACCTACCGACAAATTACTTTTGATAGTGGAGTCAAACGACACCAAAGCGCATTTGATAGCCTGCGACATGCTAATACCGGGTTGAATAACGCGGTCCAGAATAGGTTTGCCGTATTTGCTCTCGCCAATCTGAAAAAAAGGCGTGTCCGCCGTTGACTCTATGAAATTGCCCTGAGGATAAACCATGAACAAACGCGGCGCTTCGCCTAGGACTTGACCGCCAACTAAGAAGGTAGCTGTGAAATCCACGTCGCTTTGTTCGGGCGCTTCGTTCATCGCGGTGTGAATGGTTTTGCGCAATTCGGAACCCACGAGCTCTGCCACGTTAAACATAGATGAGTATGCGGTCAGCGGTTTTTTAGCCTCTATGGCTTGCTGCTTTATACGGCTAATCACTTGCTGCGTGGTCGCCAAGTTGCCACTGTTCAGCATGACGATAACGCCTTGGCCCGGCGTTTCGACGACCGTCATCTTGCAAAAAGTCGACACATGGTCAACACCCGCGTTGGTGCGCGAGTCCGAGGCGAACACCAGTCCTGCTTCGAGAACCATTCCAACACAGTAAGTCATGTCTTTCCCTATTGCTGATCGTAGATATAGGATTCTACTTTTGCATAGCTGTGCATAGACTCTTTGCCTCCGCCTATACGCATACCACGCACTGGGCTTGCGTCCTCGTAGTCCAGTCCATGCGCAAGGCGTATGTGGCCAATGTCAGCATCGCTGGAGTTGCTGACGTCGTAGCCTATCCATCTTCCATCCACCCAGGCTTCGGCCCAAGCGTGGCTGGCCACTTGTTCGTTTTGCGCAGAGTGCAGATAGCCACTGACGTAACGTGCCGGTAGGCCCAGGTAGCGCGCACAGGCCAGAAACACATGTGTATGATCCTGGCACACGCCCTTACCTTTGGCGAACGATTGCACAGCCGAATCGCCCACATGAGTGATACCGGTTTCATACGGCATGCGCGCAAGCAAAGCCAACATCACATCGTGCAAAGCCATATAAGGTAGCGACTTGACCTTGGCGCGGAAGGGCTCGATAAAGCTTTGTATCTCAGTGTCCATGCTTGTCAGCGTGGTGGCACGCAAGTACACGGCGTGCGGCACCGGGCCCTCGGGCTCACCCTGGTCCGACTCGATCAAATCCACGCTTCCGCGTGCGCGCAACACAATGTCCTGGCTGGCGTTTTCCAGAACAAGGCAATGGCAGAGGTTACCGAAGGCGTCAGTCCACTGGGTAGATTTACCAGGTAAATCCAGCTGCCAGTGCAACACGTTTTGACGCTGGGTCTTGGCTGGGGTCATTCGTAGCATTTGTATGCTACGGCGGACCGGCTGCTCATAGCGATAACTGGTTTCGTGAAATACCTGCAATTTCATGCGATGGACTCCAGGTAATCGGTTTGCACCGCTTGGGCCAGCGCAATGTTTTCTTTAATAAACAGTTCCAGGTAGTTTTCCAGACCACTGGCGTACACCTCGCTCAAGCTACCAAATTTCAGATTGGTCAAGAGGTTTGCGCAGCGTTTGCGGGTCTCACGGCCGGTTTGCTGTGGCAATTGCTTCAGGATGTAATCGGTTTCATCCAAACAAAAATGCAGCGAACGAGGCACCCGTGAATTGAAAATCAGCAACTCGGACACGCGGTCTGTATCTATGGCGTCGCGATAGGTGTCGCGGTAGGCTTCCAGCGCACTGACAGAACGCAGTACAGCACCTAGGCGGTAATAGTCATCCACCAGATCGTTGCTTTCGGCCTGTTCTACTTGTGTCTTAACACTCAGTATGCGTGCGGTATTGTCGGCGCGTTCTAGGTATGTGCCCAATCGGATGAAGTGGTAAGGCTGGTCGCGCTGAATCGTTGCAAAGGTCACGCCCCTAAATAAGTGTGAGCGTTGCTTGATAAATTCAAAAAAAGTGGAATCCACCGTGTGATCTGCGCCTTTGATTTTCTTTTTACGCGCAAGCAACTCTAGCCAGGTGTCGTTGATGCATTCCCACATTTCCACCGTCATGGCGCCGCGCACTGAGCGCGCATTTTCGCGGCACGACTGTATGCAATTGAAGATGGATGATGGGTGATCCGGGTCCCAGGCCAGAAACTGCCCCACCTGGTCGGAGCGCATGGGTCGGCCTGTAGCTTCGAACGCTGTCAGCGTGTCGGTGATGACCAGCGGCTCGCTCACCATGTCCGGCGCGGCGCGGCTGCTATCAGACGAAGACAGCAAAGCGAATGATTGGCCGACCTCCAAAATACGCGCCATGTTTTCTGCACGCTCCAGATATCGCGAAAGCCAATAAAGTTGAGCGGCTACACGTGACAACATCACAGCGCCTCCTCGTCTTCCAGCACCCAGGTATCTTTTGTACCACCGCCTTGCGATGAATTGACTACCAGTGAGCCTGCGCGCAAAGCCACGCGGGTCAAACCGCCTGGCACTATGCGCGTGTCTTTGCCCATCAGTACAAAAGGGCGCAAATCGATGTGGCGCGGCGCGATGCCTTGGTCCACAAAAATCGGACACGTCGATAAACTGAGTGTGGGCTGCGCAATGTAATTGTTCGGTTGTGCTTTCAGGCGTTTAGCAAAACTCTCAATTTCAGCTTTGCTAGCGGCGGGGCCGACAAGCATGCCATAGCCGCCTGCGCCGTGAACTTCTTTGACCACCAGTTGAGCTAAATTCGCCAACACATAAGACAATTCATCGGGCTTGCGGCACTGCCAAGTTTGCACGTTGTTCAGAATAGGTGTTTCACTCAAGTAGAAGCGGATCATGTCCGGCACATAAGGGTAAATAGATTTGTCATCCGCCACGCCTGTACCCAGCGCGTTGGCAATCACCACATTACCCTGCCGGTAGACCGATGCCAGACCGGGCACGCCAATCAGTGAATCTGGTGCAAAACTTAAAGGGTCCATGTACAAATCGTCCACCCTGCGGTAGATGACGTCAACCTGCTGCGGGCCTTCGGTAGTTTGCATGTACACATTGCCTTGGCGCACAAAAAGGTCCGAGCCTTCGACCAGTTCTATGCCCATTTGCTTGGCCAAAAAAGCGTGTTCGAAATACGCGCTGTTGAAACGCCCAGGCGTGTGCAGCACCACTGTAGGCTGGTCCACCCAACTGGCCGAGCGCAAGGTTTGCAGCAGCAGCGCCGGGTAATGCTCGACCGGGCGCACCGCATACCGACGGAACAAATCAGGGAACAATCTCATCATCAGCAAGCGGTTGCTCAACATATAGGACACACCCGATGGCACGCGCAAGTTGTCTTCCAACACATAAAAATCGCCGTCTGAATGCCGCACAATGTCCACGCCCGCGATGTGCGCGTAGATCTGGTGCGGCAAGTCCAGGCCCAGCATCACGGGCATGAACTGCGCATTGGCCAACACTTGTTCCGCGGGTATCAAGCCTGCTTTCAAAATCCGCTGCTGATGGTAGACATCGTGCAAAAACATATTGATTGCTTTTACGCGTTGCACTAGCCCTTTTTCCAGGTGAGCCCATTCTTTACCGTTGATGATGCGTGGTATCAGGTCGGAAGGTATCAGTCGCTCGGTACCGCCTTCATCGCCGTTGAGTGAAAACGTGATGCCGGTGCGTCTGAAGATCAGATCAGCCTCGGTCTGTTTGACCTGAACGGTATCTGTTGACACACCTTTGAGCCAGTTGTCAAAGGCTTGGTAATGCGGGCGGGCGATGCCTTGCGTATCGCTCATCTCATTAAATATAGGGCTGCTCATCGGAACTTCACGTTTTTCAACTAGGGGGTACTCCCCATAAGCATGGATCGTGCCGCACGCGCACTATACTGGCGCGCCGTAGTTCGCACATTTGGACCATATCCATGCACTAAAACTGGATGTGTCGCACCATATTAAAGCTAATTTGAGTGGGAAAATTGGACACCATTTCTGGTGTTGAAATAACACCATGGTGTAAAAGTTCATGTGCTCACCAGCCAATTGCCTTGGGAAGCCAAAGCGCGATCGACGGAAATATGAACACCAGCACCAAGGCAAGCATTTGAAGGCAGATGAAGGGGAACACGCCTTTGTAAATGTCCTTGATGTTCACCTCGGGCGGGGCCACGCCCTTTAGGTAAAACAATGCCCAGCCAAACGGTGGCGTAAGGAAGCTGGACTGTAGGTTTACCGTGATGAGCATCGCGAGCCACACCGGATCCACGCCCATATTCATGAGGATAGGCAAAAAAAGCGGCACAGCGATGTAACTAATCTCGATCCACTCGATGAAAAAGCCAAGAACAAAGATGATGAGCATCATGAACCACACAGCAGTGTTCACGCCGCCCGGCAAGGCTCCGAACATGCCGGCAATCAGCTCCTCACCTTGCAGACCTCGAAAGGAGAGCGCGAACACCTG
>CAMCII010000298.1 GCA_945874505.1 Bordetella parapertussis
ACGTTTTAACCAACTAATCTTGCGACGCTACGAGCTGCATTTGCTGAAAACACCCCTTTAGCGAAAACTTCGGAGGCCGATATGTATCAAAATATTTTGCTTGCCTATGACGGTTCTGACCTTGATCAACAAACGCTGGTAGGATGTCAAGACTTAACAAATTGGCCATCCGCACAAATCACCTTACTGACAGTCGCTCCAAATTTTTATACATCCATGGGGATGGAAGGTGTATTTGTTGGTGACGACACCGCGCATGATCAACAGGTACAAACAGAAATTTTGAATCGTGGTGTGCGTGCGCTTAAGGCTGCTGGGTATGATGCTCAAGGCATTGCTCTGACTGGCGACCCCGCGATAGAGATCGCAAACTATGCAAAAAAGAACAATTGCGACCTGATCATTGTTGCTCATAAGCACAATGCCAATTGGGCTGCCCGCTGGTGGGGCAGCTTTAAATCTAAGGCCTTGATCGAGATCGCCCACTGCAGCGTATTAATCGTGATTTTGAACCAAGCTTGAATAAAGCTTTAAACTCCAGCAACAATAGCAGTCAGAGAGACAAATCCTATGAAGCACTTACGCAGCATTTCTATTTCACTCGCCGCAATCGCAAGCTCATTTTTATTGAACAGCCTTGCCGTCGCCGACTCCTACCCCTCGCGGACGATTAAAGTGATTGTGCCCTATGCCCCAGGGGGTGGTGCAGATTCGTTTGCACGACTTTCGGCACCAGAGCTTGAAAAGATCTTGGGCGCGCAGTTGATCATCGAAAATATGGCGGGCGCAAACTCAGCGATTGGCGCGCAGGCCATGGCCAGAGCCAAGCCCGACGGATACACGTTACTGTTCACAACAGACTCTACCGCAGTCGCAAACCCCCTGCTCTACAAGAACCTGTCTTATAAGGCTGAAGAGCTTGTCTCAGTCGGCACCCTCAATGAAGTCGCGCTTGGCATCGTTGTTGCTGATAGCCTGCCGATCAAAACCTTCAAAGAACTCGTCGAGTACACCAAGACCCACAAGGGCAATCTTGCCTATGGCTCATACGGGCTAGGTAGCCAGGCTCATATGATGGGCGAGGCCTACAACAAACTGACAGACTCTAAGCTCGTGCACGTGCCTTACAAGGGTGCGGCCCCCGCGGTCACCGACGTCATGGCTGGGCAAGTCTTGTTTACGTTTCCGGCGTTGATCACTGTGCGTGGCAATATTCAGGCTCAAAAACTACGGATGCTTGCCGTCACAAGTAGCACACGCTTACCAAGTTTGCCTGACGTGCCAACGTTCAAAGAGTTGGGCTACGAAAAAATGTCAGTAGGTGCTTGGTACGGATACTTTGCACCGAAAGACACCCCTAATGCCGTCATCATGAAATTCAATGCGGCCTTAGCCACTGTGCTTAAAGACAAAGCGTTTGTCGATAAACTAATCGAACGAGGAGCCATCCCGTTAATCAGTACGCCTGAACAGATGGGTGCCTTAATCGTAAAGGAAAAAAAGTTTATCGCTGAGGTCTTAACGTTGACTCAAATTAAGGTAGACGAATAAGCCTAATTTGACCGCGCTGGGTCTGCCCGACGCGGTCACCTGCGCGGTAGTTGCTGTCTGAGTTGTATAGCCAGACGCGCAGGTAAGTCAAAAATATAGACGCCTGAATTGAGTGGCTAAATTCCAGGCTAACTTTAATTTAACATCCGAAAGATCTGCGTCATCCAATCAAGAGGAAGGATCCTGAGCCTGCAGCGCCAGCACAACATTGATACAGAGAGCCTGAATGCGTTGCCAACGGGGTCGGGCGTTTATATCTTTAAGGGTCAAGGCACACTGCCTCTGTATATTGGCAAAAGTGTGAATATTCGCAGCCGTGTGCTGAGTCATTTGCGTACCCCTGGCGAGGCCAAGATGATTGCTCAGACACGTCGTATCGATTTTATTGAAACGGCTGGCGAGCTTGGGGCGTTGTTACTTGAAGCACGCATGATTAAAGAGCAAAGCCCCTTGTTTAATCAACGTCTGCGGCGTACGCGAAGACTGTGTTCTATTCAGTTGTCTGACAAGAACCCGGGCTTGGCACTCGAAATTGTTGATAGCAAGGCCGTCAATCTTGGAACAACCCCTAAATTGTTTGGTCTGTTTTCGTCTAGGCATTCTGCCAAAAGTAAACTCAACGAGCTCGCGCAACAGCATGGTCTGTGTAAAGTTGTTTTAGGGCTCGAGAAGACCTCGACGCGCGGATGCTTTGGCTTGCAAATCAAAACCTGTCTGGGCGCTTGCGTGGGCAATGAAGATCGGCCGCAGCACGACGAAAGGCTTTTATCAGCACTAAAAGATTTACAAGTAGAGGTCTGGCCATTCAGTGGCGCCGTTGAACTGATTGAAGAAAGTCATGGCTGGGTGCAAAGACACCGCGTCAATAACTGGTGCCATCTAGAAACTTGGTGTTCAAAGACGGGCCAAGCGAGTCAGTTCAGCACCTTTAACCCACAAGATTTTGATCGCGACAGCTATCAGATCTTAGTCAAGCCAATCATGCTGCAAACTGTTGAAATCCAAAGTTGTTAAGCCCCCAACTTACTCTATCGTCGCATAACCCAGTCTAGGTCATGATTGTAAAGTGCTCTAATCCACGCTCGGTCCAATGAACACCCTGACGCTCTTCGACCTTAGCCCAATGCGCAGCTTGTGAATCGGATGGCTCGGAAGCAATCGTGGTAATGGCGTGCAGGCCCTGTTCGTTAGCACGTGTATGGGGTGAGCCAACGTACATGCTTGGGGACTGGTCGTCGCTTGAAAACCTGAAGGCCCAAATCTCTTTGCCATTGGTCACCGCGCAAGAAATTCGTAACGGCTCCTGCGCCTGATGTCGTTCCATTATCTGGGTGACATCCTTCAAGGTTGCTTGTATTGCGGCAATAGGATTGTCTGTTAAGCCGTTGCTAAGCGCCAAAAGAAAGAGTGCCTCACTGTCTGTGGTGCCCTCTCGGTGGCGATAATGCTCATGATGAATGAGATCTTCTACGTCTTTGCGACAGTCATGCCAATTACCGATTTTGCCGTTGTGCATGAAGGTCCAATTTTTGAAAATAAACGGATGGCAATTACTTCTGTTGACCGCAGTACCCGTTGTCGCACGCACGTGCGCAAAAAACAGGCGCGTCTGAATGTTCGCGGCAAGTGAGCGCAGATTGCTATCATTCCAAGCCGGCAGAATATCTTTGAACAGGCCGGGCGCAGTGCGTTTAGAGTACCAAGCCACCCCAAACCCATCACCGTTGGTTGTCCAAACAGACTGAGTCGCAGCCAGACTTTGACGCACAATGGAGTGCTCTTGATGAAAAATCAAATCTTCAAGGTAAATCTCTGGACCCGCATAAGCAACCCATCTACACATGATGACCTCGGATAACAATCAGAAACAACTCTGAGTCTATCGGAGTTTCGGAGATTCGCAAACCTTCGCCCTCGCTTCGCCCTTGCTTCGCCCTCGCCGAAAGCAACAAGGTTTGCGCAACTCAGTCTAACGTCAGGAAAGTTAGACTTAGTTAGATCTCGTTAACCGCTATGGGCGTCTCCCGTGTTGCAGTCTCTCGCCTGGTCAACGAACGTGCTGCAGTCGCGTTCGAAAGGTCCTTGCGTCTTGAGCTTTGCTCTTGTTCCACTCGGTAGGGGGTAGTGCGGCTAAAAACTTATACGAGTTTATGCCGTCAGCGCGAGACTTTGTCGGCATTTTCAATCCAAGTCGCTCGGTTGATATAGTAGAAGCGACTGTGATGCAACCATTGCTTGAACGCTTTGGTTTATGTTAGTTTTATAGAAACTTCAAAGCCTATCATTCAATCATTCAAAGAGGCCCTATGCAAGCAAAGACACTGACTTATTTGGCTACCTCAATTCTTTCAATAGGTGTTTCTGGCTTCGGTAGTGATGTCGCGCTTGCCGATCCAGACCCTAACTCGATGGTCAATCAGTTTGAAATGACTGCCGGAAAGTTTGAAGGCTTTAGGCGGTCGGGCGCGAAAGGTGTTTGCGCAAGCGGTGAGTTTGTAGGCGGCCCAGAAGGTAGAAGTATTTCTAGCTCCTCTGCGTTCAGCGGCAACGCCATCCCAGTGATTGTGCGCTTTTCAGTGGGTGGCGCAAATCCAAAAGCAGCGGACAATACCAAATCGCAACGGAACTTGGCGCTGCAGTTTAATTTGCCTAATAATGAAGTCTGGCAGATGGGCAATATATCTGCACCGGTATTCGGCTCTGCGACGCCTGAGCAATTATTCGGGCGGTTGCAATCTTTACAGCCTGACCCAACCACCAAGACGGCAGATCCCGCCAAAGTTAAAGCTTTTGCAGATGCCAATCCAGCTGTACTGCTTCAAGGAAAATACTTTGCCTCAAAGGCTGTTCCCGCCAGTTATGCTTCAACGAATTACTGGGGAGTCCACGGCTTTGGTTTTACAAATGCCCGCAACGAAAAAGTTTGGGGAAAATGGGTTTTCGAACCAGTCGATGGGGTTCAAACACTATCCGATGAGGACGCGAAGTCGAAAGGTCCAAATTTTTTGTTTGATGATTTACGTCAACGTGTAGCTTCGGGCAAAGCGTCTTTTAATTTCAATCTTGAAATTGCTCAAGCGGGCGATGCACTTGACAATGCCACAATTCCTCTTCCAGAGGGAAGAAAGAAAATCACTCTGGGTATCTTGAAAGTTGTGTCAGTTTCACCAGACAGCACAGGCCCCTGTTTGAACATAACTTTTGATCCAAATATCATGCCTAAAGGAGTTGAAGGGGCACCAGATCCGATGTTGCGGGCAAGAACAGTCCCTTACGCGATTTCGCTTGGGCGTCGGATGACTGAGGGCTCGAAGCAATAGAAGTTCAGACAAAAAAAGCCCAACCTTTTTAGTTGGGCCAAGTCGTTGCTGTTTCGATGAATACTGCTCATCCCCCGCCTCAAGAAAATCCCCCCTAGTCAGAGTCCTCTCAGCCCAAAGAGACAGCCTTCGAAGGCCATGTGTCCAAGCTCTATCGATAAGAACATGCAAAGAAATTCTGAAAGTTTTT
>CAMCII010000299.1 GCA_945874505.1 Bordetella parapertussis
CGCAGTTTCATACGCCTAAGAGGTCAAAGTGACTAATCCCCTGCCAACCCATTCATTGCCTACGGCCGAAGAAGTCGCTATCGCTCGGGAAAGTGGCAGGACGATTTCTGCCTACTTACAGACGCAAGCGCAAACGCAACAAATCGAGATCTTCGATTGTAAGGGCGAGGCGCATACGGTCCGTATACCCGTCTCTGCCCTAAGGCTACTCATCGAGGTGCTGACTGAAATCGGTGAGGGTAACGCGGTCAGCATCATTCCCATCCATGCCGAACTTACAACTCAGGACGCGGCCGATGCACTGAACGTGTCAAGGCCTTTTCTTGTACAACTTTTAGAAAAAGGCGCGATTCCCTTTCACAAAATAGGCACACACAGAAGAGTTCGCTATCAAGATGTGATGGCCTATAAAGAGCGTCTTGACGCAGAGCGCAATCGTGCGCTTGACGCTCTAGCTGAGCAAGCGCAGGCATTAAAAATGGGATACGAGTGAATGAGTTCGAATTTCACGGTTGTTTACGACGCCTGCGTCTTGTATCCCGCCCCGTTACGTGATTTTTTGATGCGCTTGGCGCTCACCGATCTTTACCGGGCGCGCTGGACGAATATGATCCATGACGAATGGATTCGCAACGTATTGAAGCAGCGGCCTGATTTGCAAACGGTTGACTTGCAACGCACTCGCGAACTGATGAATCTTCATGTGCGAGATAGCCTTATTACGGGATTCGAGCACTTAATCCCTGCGGTTCAACTGCCCGACCGTGATGACAGGCATGTGGTGGCATGCGCGATTCACGCGAGCGCGAGTTTAATTGTGACGTTCAATCTGAAGGATTTTCCAAGCCAACAACTTAGCCACTACAACTTAACTGCCCAGCATCCAGACGATTTCATTTTTGACTTGTTAGACCTACACCCAGCGCTCGTGTGTGAAGCTGCGGCGAACCACCGACGGTCTCTCAAGAGCCCACCTAAGACTTCCGACGAATATCTCGACACGCTATTGAAGCAAGGGTTGACTCAGACGGTCGGACTGCTGAGAGACTGGAAGTCGGCGATCTAGTCGACTGAATTTTTTGAGGACTTCAAGACCCTTCAATTGCAAGCAAACCCCCCCCCGCTCGCACCTCGGTGCTTGCGGGGGTTTTTGTTTGGGGATCACGACTGGATCAAATCATCCACGTGCGCTGGTTGCTCATTCAAAGTCGATCAAAATTTCGTCCTACTGAGCGCAGTCTGTTGCGTAGGTATTTTTTGGATATTCTAAAAGCGATTACTTAGTACGAATCGTCTGAACTAACCGCTCGTAGCACCCCGCCAATCTAAACAAGCGATCGCGTTTTAGCATCACCACAACAGGCTCAGGCTGACGCCTACCAGTTAAAAAAAGCTCTTCAACCGTAGCATTGATATGCTGATGCAAAAGCGATGACTGGGTAGGCCACCACTGTGATAACAAGCGATCAGGGTCGATCAGGCCAAGTTGCTGCTTACGAAGCTCAGAGCGGCTAAAGTCTTTGAGGTTCCAGGTCAGTACGCTGATCGGCTGCGCTACGTGCTTGGAAACGCCTGCGATACCCGCGGCAGCCACGTGTTTGTCTTTACGATCAGTGTGACGAAGATCTGTTTCAAACTCGGTCACATCGCCCATGTTTGAGTGCGGAAATTGCTCTTGCATGAGCTGCCATTCTTTTTTTAACAGCTCAGGTTCAATCGGCCATAGCCGCGCGGCATTACGCTGCCATTCTTGGCCGATCTTGTCTGTCCAAAGCGGCACCAATAGGCCTGTGTGAGCCATATTCAGAAGCAGCGGCCGCAGTAAACCAGACATCAAAATACAGGCATCTAGCACTAGGCCTGGTGCCTGCAGTAAAACTGGCGACGCAGTGACAGACTCAGGATTTGCTTGAGTGACTGGTTGCGTACTTAGCGCGACGCTCAGCGTGGTGTCACGGTGGGCGTCATCTTTTGGCGTGTCTACGCTGAGCGTACCTGGTGATGCATGGGCTGGTGTCGAGGGCATCCCGCTATTCTAAAGCGAGCAGCGCTGCGCGTAAGATTGCGGCAGCATCCACCCCAAAATATTCACGTAAGGCAGCACGGGTATCGCTACGACCAAAGCCGTCTGTGCCGAGTGTTAAGTAACGGCGATCGGCAGGCAGGTAAGCGCGGACAGACTCTGGCAGGGCGTGCACATAATCGGTGGCTGCGACGATCGGCCCTTGGCTTGTCCCGAGCTGCGTATAGATGAAAGGTACCCCTGCTGCAGCAGAACCGGCTAAGCGCGCGTCTTGGCAGGCCAGGCCGTCGCGTGCAAGTTCGCTCCAGCTTGTGACGCTATAGACATAGGTCGTAACGCCTTGATCGGCGAGTTGCCGAGCTGCTTTGATCACTTCAGTCAGGATCGCGCCTGAGCCTAGAAGTGTGACCGCTGCGGGCGAAGTGTTGCCCGAGGCGTTTGATTTGCTCTTTTTGATCAACTCAATCTTAGGGGCGTGCGATCGCACGCCAGCTAAATCGTCAGCTTTTGCGCTGCTTGATTGAGCCGCGACCAGATCGTTATTCTGGGCCTGATACGTTTCAAACAAATAGCACCCGCGTATGACTTGGTCATGCATCGCTGCGGGTAAGCTCGGTTGCGCGTAGTTTTCGTTCATGAGCGTGATGTAATAAAACACATCACGTTGCTCGACCATCATGTCTTGAATACCTTGATTCACGATTACTGCCATTTCGCCTGCAAAGGCAGGGTCATACGCTTTGCAGTTGGGGATCGTTGCAGCGTGAAGATGACTTGAACCGTCTTGGTGCTGTAAGCCTTCTCCGCCTAGGGTGGTACGCCCCGAGGTTGCACCCAACAAGAAGCCGCGTGGGCGTTGGTCGGCTGCCGCCCAGATTTGATCGCCCACACGTTGAAAGCCAAACATCGAGTAGTAGATATAAAAGGGCAACATCGCCAAGCCGTGTACGCTATAGCTCGTGGCGGCGGCTGTCCAGCTCGCAATAGCACCCGCCTCTGAAATACCTTCTTCAAGGATTTGACCGTCAAGCGCCTCGCGGTAGCTTAAGACTGAGCCAATATCTTCAGGTGCGTAGCGCTGGCCCACGCTTGAATAGATGCCCACTTGCTTGAACAAGTTGGCCATGCCAAAGGTGCGAGCCTCGTCGGCCACGATGGGCACAATGCGCGGGCCCAGAGCAGAATCCTTGAGAAGATTACCCAGCATGCGCACAAAGGCCATGGTGGTGCTCATCTCTTTGCCCTCAGCGTTCAGCGCGAAGCCGCTGTACTGTTCGATCGCGGGCACTGCTACGGTATCGCACGCAGTATCACGCTTAGGCAAATAGCCACCTAAGGCTTGACGTTGCGCCTGTAGATATTTCATCTCAGCGCTATCCGCGCTGGGCTTGTAAAACGTGAGCGAGGTCGCTTCTTGATCTGACAAGGGGAGGTTAAAGCGATTACGAAACTCAAGCAGATCGGTATCGTCAAATTTCTTTTGACTGTGAGTGGTCATTTTGCCTTGACCGGCGCTACCCATTCCGTAGCCTTTTTTGGTGTGCGCCAAAATGACCGTTGGCTGGCCAACGTGCTGAGCTGCTGAAGCATAAGCGGCGTGAATTTTGACCAAGTCATGACCGCCGCGCTTCAAGCGATCGATTTGGTCATCCGTCATCCCCTGCGCCAATCTTGCGAGCTCTTCGTTTTGTCCAAAAAATGTGTCGCGATTAAAGCGGCCATCTTTTGCGGCGAAAGTTTGCATTTGTCCGTCGACCGTGTTCGCAAAAGCTCGTGCCAAGGCGCCCGTGACATCGCGGGCAAACAGACCATCCCAATCGCTACCCCAAACGAGTTTGATGACATTCCAGCCGGCGCCGGTAAAGAGTTTTTCGAGCTCGTCAATGATGCGGCCGTTGCCGCGCACAGGGCCGTCAAGGCGTTGCAGATTGCAATTGACGACCCAGACCAAATTATCCAGGCCTTCGCGGGCGGCCAGCGTTAAGGCGCTCATGGATTCGGGTTCATCCATTTCGCCATCGCCAAATACGCCCCAGACTTTGCGGGCCGAGCAGTCAAGCAGGTTGCGATGGCTGAGGTAGCGCATGAAGCGCGCGTGATAGATCGAACTGATTGGCCCAATCCCCATCGAGCCTGTGGGAAACTGCCAAAAATCAGGCATGAGCCAGGGGTGCGGGTAACTGGATAGCCCCACCGAACCGTGCTCGGCCGCGCGGATTTCTTGGCGATAGTTCAGTAAATCTTGTTCGCTTAACCGCCCCTCAAGAAAGGCGCGTGCGTAGACACCGGGTGCGCTATGGGGCTGAAAAAATACCAAGTCGCCGCGATGCTGATCGGAGCCCGTGCCTTGCCGTGCCTCAAAAAAATGATTGAAGCCAGTTTCAAATAAATCGGCTGCACTGGCATAGCTGGCGATATGACCACCTAGCTCGCCATAGGCTTGATTGGCGCGTACGACCATCGCCAGGGCGTTCCAGCGCATGATTGAGGCCAGACGCTCTTCAACGGCCAAGTCGCCCGGAAACACCGGCTGCTGATCGACTGAAATCGTATTGACATAGGGTGTACTCAGTTCGGGCCGCCAGCCGATCTTTGCCGAATGTGCGGTACGCACCAGTTCATCTAATAAAAAGCGGGCTCGTTCTGGCCCCTGAGCAGCCAATACGGCTAAAAGGGCTTCGCGCCATTCGCTGGTTTCTTGTGTGTCGGTATCAGTCGTCGTGAGCAGGGCGGTCAGACGGGGGTCGATCGAGGCGTTCATAGGCGCTTGAGGTACTCTAAGAGTCGTTATTCGGCAATTCGACCATTCTAGAGATAACTTCGCAGCATGAGGTGCTTTAAATACAAGGTAAAAGACCTATTTAAAGCATAAAATGCTTTAATATGATAAATAAAAAAAATAAAAAACTGATAATATCGATTTATGAAGCTAGACACAATTGATCTAAAAATTCTACAAGAGCTACAGCTC
>CAMCII010000300.1 GCA_945874505.1 Bordetella parapertussis
ATGGCAGTTTTAGTACGGCAAGACACGGCTTTGACCTCGCCTAGTAGTGTGTCGACGATATAGCGCCAGTGTGGAAACATATCCAGCACTAAACCACCACCATCACGTTTACGGTAGTTCCAGCTTGAACGTTGTGCCGGGTGAATTTCGCCATCAAACACCCACCAGCCAAAGTCGATTTTGGCCTGAATAATCTCACCAAAGAACCCAGCCTCTTTGACTTTACGCAGCTTGTGCAAGCTTGGCAAAAATAATTTGTCTTGCACGGTGCCGTTCTTAAGCTTTAAACGCTCAGCCATACGTGCCAATTCAAGGGCTTCGTCAAGCGATTCAGCGATCGGTTTTTCTAGGTAGATATGTTTGCCTGCCTGCATCGCAGTTTGCGCCCGCCCAAAGCGACCGGCGGTTACGCTTGCATCAAAATAGATTTCATTGTTTTTGTCGGCCAAACAAGCAGCCCGATCGGTTGACCAAGCGATCCCGTGGGGCTCAGCTAGGGCCTTCAGTTTGTCGGCATTACGACCTAGTAGCACTGGCTCGGGGATCAGCTTGTCGCCATTTTTAAGCGACAACCCGCCTTCTTTGCGAACGTTCAGCAATGAGCGTAAGTGCTGCATGTTGCCCAAGCGCCCAGTCGCGCCTTCGATGATGATGTGAATTTTTTTTGTCGACATTTTTGGCTACTTTAATTTTTTAAAAATGATTCTTTGTCAATCAAACTAACAGTCAGAAAAATAAAATGGCTTTTCGTATGAGTCTTTTGCTAGTTTGACTTTCTGTTATGTCTATAGATGCCTAAAAAATTTTTAAAGAACTCTTGTCTGTTAATTGTGGGATGTTTGCTGACGTGATGTTTAGCGTTCAGCAACAGAATAAGCAATAAATGGAAATTCACACGGCGGCCCATCGGCCACGTGCATCACACGGCTTTCAAGGTCAATCAATACCGCGCCTGTCGTCATTGTTTGTTTGGCTTCGGCTTGGCGCGGATCAGGATGACGGCACAGCGAGTGCGGCTCACTGAAGTGATCGCTCATGGCGGCTGTCATCGTGGCCACATCAATTTGTTTACCACCGCGCTCTAGCAAACGACGCATGCGCGAAGCTCTGAATAAGGTGCCGGGGCTAACCTTTTCCATTTGCGACTCGCCGTGCCCGCTTCCCATAAAGTGATTAGAGTGCGTGACAATACCGTTGACCGGATTGATATAGGTGATGTGATTAGGGCTCGTTTCAAAATCAATGATTTCGCCCTGCGCACCGCCGATCACGAAGTTACCTGAACAGGTACGCTTGGTTGACACGATTGGCGTGAGTGCATCGGCATAGCGGTCGGCATCAAGAACCTCACGGCACCGCATATGAAACGGTTTTTGATATGGGTTAGAGCCATCTAGATGCGAGGCCAGGCCGTTTTCAACTAAGCCAATTCCGCATTCGTTGACACCCATTTTGCCGCCTACAATGCCGGCCTCGGTCATGCAGACAAAGCTTGGCTTATTTGACCGCTTGATACGCAACACAATCGTGCGCTGATGTACGCCCGCGATCCAATCCCAATTTTGTCCAAGCCAGGTGTGTCCATCGGCGGTAACCTCTGATAACAAACCAAAGGTTGTGCAGCCATCGGTTTCACCAGTGGCTTGCTGCAAGGCTTGCTCTTGCTTGCGCGCGTCTTTGCCAAAAATCATAAAGGCAATCTCGTAGCGCGCATTTAACAGTGCAATCGCGGCTGAGGTCTGCCCGGCACCTTTAGCGATGCCCAGCATCTCTTCAGCGTAATCCACGTTTTGATTTTGCATGGCATCTTGCCAACGCATGGCCTCTTCTAGCGCTTCGGGGCGTGCTAAGCCCGAGGCTTCAAAACGGCGCAAATACGTTTCAAGATTAGCAGCGACATCTGCGGCAAAGGCTTTGCCATGTGCCACGCCACGCTCAAAGGCGTTGTCACCCACAGTCAGACAGGGCATCTTGTCTCGTTTGCTCACAGCAGCATCACCTTGTAAAGTTCGCGATTAATCTCACCCACTAAGCGAATAAAGTCATCGGATAAACGCGTGTCTTCATTACGTGGGCGGGGCAGATCAATGTCATAAATTTTGTGAATACGACCAGGGCGTGCCGACATCAGCACGACTTGATCAGATAAAAATACTGCCTCAGCAAGCGAGTGCGTCACAAAGATCACGGTCTTGCGATACTGCTGCCAGATCCGCATCAGTTCAAACGCCATGCGATCTCGTGTAATTTCATCTAGTGCGGCAAAGGGTTCATCCATCAATAAAATCGATGGGTCAAGCGCCAAGGCGCGTGCGAGCGCAGTCCGTTGTTGCATACCGCCTGATAACTGATGAGGGAGTTTCTTCTCAAAACCATTTAGGCCGACGACCTCAAGCAGCTGTTCAACACTTTGTACCGTTTGTTGATTTTGCATCTGTGGCAAAGTAAGCGCGCTTTTGCTCTTTGCTTGTACCAATTCTTTGAGTAGCTTGACGTTTTTTTCAATCGTCAGCCAAGGCATCAAATTCGCTTGTTGAAACACTAAACCAATGCGACCTGCTTGTCGCAAGGCGCTGGGCGGCAGCCCGTTGATTAACACTTGCCCTTGTGTGGGTGGCATTAAATCAGCCAACACTTTTAGCAAGGTGCTTTTGCCACAACCAGAAGGACCCACTAACGAAACGAAGGCGCCGTCTGCGATCTCAAGGTCAACCGGCGCTAAGGCTTGAACGGCTTGTTCAGAGCCAAGCCCATACGTGACTTCGATCCCCGCGATTGAAATGCCATGACTTGAAGGCAATGTTGCGCGTGGGGTGTCGGCGACCGATGCACTCATTTTGCCGGTTGCTTCACAAGCGCGGCTAACGCCTTTGCCTCATCAATGCTATTGATAATCGCATTGGTATACATGCTTTGCGGGGTTGGCTTTTTAGGCAAATCACCGCCGCTTGCCAAAATGTCGATCGAAGATTGCCACTTTGCATCGGTCATCAAACCGAAGCGTTCAGCATAATCAGGCGTGTTGTACAGGTCGTAAATCATGCGTAGCTTGCGCGACTCAAGCTTCAGGTCGCGATCAGGTGAAACTGCGACGATTTCTTTCATCGCTTGTTCAACGTTGTCGTGAGTCCAGATCAAGCTCTTAATTGTTGCGCGTACAAAACGCTTGACCAAATCAGGGTTGCTTTTCAGCAAAGCCTCGTTGGTATAGATCAGTGTGCCGTAAAACTGCACACCATAGTCACGCACCGGCATCACGTTGACCGGAAACCCTCTGCTTTCAAGTGTTAACGCTTGCCCAAACGAATAACCAAATAGACCATCGACTTGCCCAGCAGCTAGCATCTGTACTTCGGCGCCACGTGCGACCGTCACAAATTCAATATCTTTGCGGGTAAGACCGCCTTTGGCTAACACCGGCTCGATTAAGCCCATGACGTTGGCCTGAAACCAGGCAAGTTTCATGCCCTTCATTTTTTCAGGGGTCGTAATGCCGGCTTTGGCTGGCGTGATGACTGAAAACGGATTGTCAGGTTGATCGGCCATGACAGCAACGATGGGCAGGCCACTGCCTTTTGCTTTGACAAACGCATCGGCGTTGGTCAAGCCAAATTGCTCACGACCTGTGGCGATCATGACTTCGTTTTGTTGCCCAGCGGCTGGCGGACGAATTTCTAGATCAATGCCCTCAGCCTTATAAAAACCTTGCGCACGACCGCCAAAATATTGCGCGTGCATCCCCCATGGGGTGAAGTTGATGCGCAGCACGACTTTGTCGAGTGCGAGGGCAGGGGCTGAAGAGAAGGCCAAGGTGCAGAGAGCGAGAGCGCTCAGGACGGCTCGTTTGATTGTGCTCTTTACCATTCGTGGTGCTCCGTTTTCGCTAAATAGGGGTTGCTTACCAAAAGGGCGTCGTCTTTGCAAAGGAGCTGAACCCTCTTTAAATAGGCTCAGGCCGACCAATAATTTATCTAACATAATAGTTTTATCCCTTCGAAGTCGAATCATTCAGACCGGTGCGCCATGACACTCGCGCCTCAATCCATGACATGAAATTAAAAAACACTGTACCGATTAGCGCTAAAGAAATGATGGCAGCAAACGAGCGTGCTGTATTAAAGTTAAAGCTACCCGACAGCACTAAATAGCCTAAGCCGTTAGACGCAGCCAGCCATTCGGCCACGATCGCGCCAAGCACGGCCAGTGTCGTCGCGATACGCAAGCCTGCAAAAATATACGGTATGGCAAAAGGCACCCTCAGCCTAAAGAGCAACTGTCGTTCGTTGGCGTCGACCGAACGAAACACATCCGCCAAGCCGCGATCTACCTCTTTGAAGCCCGCCATGGTGTTGATCACGATCGGGAAAAAAGCGATCGACATGACCACGGCAATTTTTGAACCCATGCCTGCGCCCACCCATACCAAGATCAAGGGAGCGATCGCAATCTTTGGCACACTTTGTAGACCAACAAAAATGGGCATGATTAAACGTTCAAGCCAAGTAAAGCGAATCATCAAGGCTGAGATGGTTAGGGCAAACAGTACTGCTGTGAAATAGCCCGTTAAGATTGCCCAAATCGTAGCGAGCGAGTGCATTTGAATCAAAGACCATTCATCTACGAACAGCTGCGCGATTTCGGTGGGGGCCGGAAGCAGGAAGTTCGGGACTTCAAAATAACGCACGCCCGTCTGCCACAGCAAGAGCAGTACGACGATTAAAATTCCTGAGCTCCAGCTTTCAAGCAGTCGGCCTAAGCGCGAGGCTTTTGCAGAGTGCTCGAGCGAAGAGTTGTCAGTGCGACCAGACATCTAAGATCCCTAAATGGTTTAGCTTGCTAATATATCTGAGAGAGCTTACCGGATTGCGCGGAAAGCCTCGGCCTTTAGGCTGGGGATGAATAGCGCGGACAGTAGCGCTGTCCTAGCTGTTTGCATTTTGAATCGATAAATAGACTGTATATAATT
>CAMCII010000301.1 GCA_945874505.1 Bordetella parapertussis
GCCTGCATCAGCGTGGCCGTAACGGGCATAGCTGGTCCTACTGGCGGAAGTGAGGCCAAGCCAGTGGGCACTGTTTGGTTGGCTTGGGCATGGCGTGACTCGCAGCACGCTCTGCACAGTGAGGCCATGCTTCGGCAATTTGAAGGCACGCGTTCTCACGTTCGCTATGCAACGGCCGAGTTGGCGCTAGCTCATCTCACTGAGTTAGTGGAAAAAACAGCCGCTTTGCCCTCCAAATAAAAAAGCTCAGTTAAAAATAGACAAAAAAATACCCAACTAAGTGGGTATTTTTTCAATCAAAATCAAGACATCGGTCTTATCAACGTGGGTGTCATTTTATCAGCGCCCCATTTAGCAGCACCCTCATGCGGACAATCCCTAGATCACGGCAAGCGCTGGCACCGCAGTCACAAACTGCCCACCCCAATGCCGCACATACGCCAATTGCGCCATCACTTCCAGCCGCAGATTCCACGGCAGGATCAGGATTCGATCGGGCTGGGGCACTTTGAGGTGTGCCTCATCGACAATTGGTATCCGGCTTCCCGGCATGAACTTGCCCTGCTTGGCCGGATTCCGATCCACCACATAGAGCAGCAGGTCAGGTCGCACCCCGGCGAAGTTGAGCAACGTATTACCTTTTGCCGCAGCGCCGTAGGCTGCCACTTTTAGGCCCTGGTGTTTGGCCTCGATGAGGAAGGCTAGAAGGTCATCCTTGACCTTCTCCGCCCTAGTCTGGAAGCCGCAGTAAAAGGTGGCTGCGGCCATTCCAGCGTCTGCTTCAGTTTTCAGCAGCTGCGCCACGTTGCGCGTGACTGCATGCGTGCTGCTATCGCTGCGCTGGGCGAAGATGCGCAGGCTGCCACCGTGCGTCGGTAGTTCCTCGACGTCAAACACGCTTAAACCATTTAAGGCAAAGATGTGCTCAACCACTGTCAGTGACAGATAGGAGTAGTGCTCGTGGTAGGCGGTGTCAAACTGGTTTTCCTGCACCATACAAAGCAAATGCGGGAACTCAAATGTCGCCACGCCCTGTGGCTTGAGTAAGCGGGCAAAGCCAGCCACGAAGTCGTTGATGTCTGGCACATGAGCCAGTACGTTGTTGGCGACCAACAAATCAGCCTGTTGGCCGGTGCGCGCCAACTCATCGGCAAGTTCCACGCCAAAGAAGCTTTCAATAATCGCGATGCCCTTGGACTTGGCTGCTGCTGCTGTTCCAGCTGTGGGCTCGACCCCATAGCAAGGGATGCCGGCGGCTTGCACATATTGCAACAAGTAGCCATCGTTGGCAGCGATCTCCACCACCCGACTTACATTAGTGAGACCAAAGCGCTGCACCATCGCTTTTACATAATGCGCTGCACGTGCTAGCCAGGAAGTCGAAAACGAGCTGAAGTAGGCATAATCATCGGTAAACAGGGTTTCGCGCCCGGCGTAGTCTTCTGTTTGGACAAGCCAGCATGATTCGCACACCAGCAAACGCAGCGGTAACCAGGCCTCCGAAGCTCGCAACTCCGTCTCGGTTAAATAGGCGTTAGACGGCGGCGCGCTGCCCAAATCCAGAAACGGTAGACGCAACTCGCTTCCGCAGTGGCGACATTTCAAAGCGATACCCCCTTAAATCCAGCCAAAGGCAGATCGGTAATTGCATATTGGCTCATACAAATGCCTCGTAAGCGGTAATCTCCGACTCACACAGCGCCCGCGCATCAGCGCCTTCTTGCTGTGCCCGGTACCAGGCCATTGTGCGGTTCACTGCTTCGATCAGCGACCATTGGGAAGAGACGCCCAGCGCCACCCTCGCTTTGGCAACTTCCAGCGAAAGCCAGTCGGCTTCGTGCGGGCCTTTGCTGTTATTTTCATAGATTGTTACGCCAGATCCATAAGCGCTACATGCCAGTTCGACTAAATCACGCACAGTGGCGGCCTCATCCGTTTGTGGCGCAAAGTTATAGGCCCCAGCGAGTTTCGCTTCCTCGAAAAGCTTCTGAGCCAGCGTGAGATAACCGGCCAGAGGGTCCAGCACGTGTTGCCAGGGGCGAATGGCCCCGGGGCTACGAATCACCAGCGGCTGACCAGCCTGCCAGGCCCGTACCGCATCGGGGATAAGCCGTTCATCTGACCAGTCCCCACCGCCAATCACATTACCGGCCCGTGCACTGGCTACAGCTACGCCCTGTTCAGCCAGAAAGGAGTCACGGTAACTTGAAATGATGATTTCACTCGCTGCCTTGCTGGCGCTGTAGGGGTCATGCCCGCCCAAGGCGTCATCTTCGCGGAAGGGGTAATGCCCCTCGTTGTTGCGGTACACCTTGTCTGTGGTGACCATCACTGCTACCCGCACGCCGTCTAGCCCGCGCAAGGCCTCCAGCAGGTGAGCAGTGCCCATGACGTTGGTCCCAAAGGTTGCCAGCGGTTCTCGGTAGCTGGCCCGCACCAGCGGCTGCGCTGCCAAGTGAAATACCAGATCGGGCCGCGCCGCACGTAACAGGGCAGCCAGCGCTGCCGCATCGCGGATGTCGCAAAAATTGCTGTTCATGCCTCCGGCCACGCGAGCCAGATCAAAAATGCTGGGCGTGGTGTTCGGGGCCAAAGCAATGCCCGTTACATCCGCACCAAGCCGCTGCAGCCAAAGCGCCAGCCAAGCGCCCTTAAAACCGGTATGACCCGTAAGGAGCACGCGCTTGCCACGCCAGAAATCCGCCTGCGAAGTCATCACCACACTTTCCACGGCGCTTGGCCGGAACTCCACAATTCTTCCAATACATTTTTCTCTCGCAGCGTATCCATCGGCTGCCAGTAGCCGGGGTGCACGAATGCGCGTAACTGGTCATCCGCTGCCAGCTTCGCCATTGGCTCCAGTTCCCAGCTCGTACTGTCCCCGGCGATGGTGTCTATCACCTTGGGAGAAAGCACAAAGAACCCGCCATTGATCCAACTACCGTCGCCACGGGGTTTCTCTACAAAACCCCGAACACTCTCGCCATCAAGTATCAGCGAACCAAAGCGCCCCAACGGCAGAACCGCCGTTACCGTGGCCAGTTTGCCGTGCGCTTTGTGGAAAGCAATGGATGCTGTAATATCCACATCTGCCAAACCATCGCCGTAGGTCAAGCAGAAGGCTTCTTCGTCTTTTAGATACTCGGCCACACGCTTCAACCGCCCACCGGTCTTGGTGTCGTCGCCGGTATCCACCAACGTCACTTGCCAAGGCTCAACCTTTTGCTCGTGCACCTCCATGCGATTCCTAGACATGTCGAAGGTGACATCGGACATGTGCAAGAAGTAATTAGAAAAATACTCTTTAATTACATAGCCTTTGTAACCACAGCAAATCACAAATTCGTTGATCCCATGCGCTGAATAAGCTTTCATGAGATGCCACAAAATCGGTTTACCTCCGATTTCAATCATTGGTTTGGGACGCAGCTGAGTTTCCTCAGAAATTCGGCTTCCTAATCCACCGGCAAGAATAACGGCTTTCATTCACCCTGCTCCGAGCTAAGCTTTGATTTAGTTATTTTGATCTCATCAATATCGCTTACTTTGTCAGACAACTTTGCTTCGTTGCACCACCTGTGCCACATATCTTTGAATGCACTTTCTACATCATGCGCAAATCCAGCTTCGTCCATCAAAGGGGACGCTTTCATCCGCTCACGCATACCAGCCCTTAATCTTGCTAGTTCTTCTACGTTCTTTGCAAAACTCTCCGCTTTGTCAACATACTCGTATTCATCTTTAGCCACCCAATCCGACAATCCAATATTAGTCATCACACTCGCTCCAATCCGGCCTACAGGCGGTCGACTTGCCAAGGTCAATGCCGGTACCCCCATCCACAATGCATCAAAGATCATCGTTCCCCCATTGTGTGGAAAACTATCTAGCAATATATCTATATCCCCTAAACCTTCAAATATATTTAAACTGTTACGCATGGTGACCCTGCTCACATCAATGCCGTGTTGCGCTAAAAAATCTCGATAATATGTCTGCGTCGGCACATCAGAAAATATCGGGTAGTCCAATACCAATTGCGCAGTTGGCAACCTCTCCAGTATCTTTCCCCATGCATTGAACACTTTGTAATTCAAGCGCTCCGTCCTACCAGAATAGCCAAAAGTAACATTGCCTGTTTTTAATGCAGGCAAGGATTTAACAGGCTCGTTCACAGCCCTTTCTCCAGGTCGGAATACGGTTCTGGTTTTGGGTAATCGAATTATCTCTTCAATTGCTTGCGTCCCAGGTGGTGCCATGTATGGATCAAATAACACATAGTCCATTTGCTTTAACCCAGTAGTCCACGAGTATCCTTCCCAAGTAAGCTGTATTGGTGCTGGCTTATGCGTGAAGACAGCTAAGCGATTATTTTGCATGTGGCCACAGGCATCCACCAAGATGTCGATCCGGTCACGTCGCACCATCTCAACCACCTCTTGGTCTGACACGCCTAGAATATCCCGCCATTCATCAAAATAGGTCTTAAACCGTTGCGTGTGCTCATCCTCCGTCAATACATTGGAGTAAGCAAATAACTCAAACTGTGTGTGGTCATGCTGAGAAAAAAGAGGCTCGAAAAAAAACCGGCATGAGTGCCCCCTGAAATCAGGCGAAACATACCCGACGCGCAATCGCCGGCTAGGTGAGCGATCATGCAAATCAAATATATCTGCATCCAAAGTAGGAAACCGAGTCCCCCATCTCACGTGTTCTGCATTGATTTCTTTCGCACTCAGATCCGGATGGTAGATGTAACAGAAAAGACGCGATTCCCAAATCTTAGGATTATCTGAGCTCAAAGCTACTGCTTCATTACTGTGTTTAACTACATCGCTGAAATCTGAAATGTGAGCAAGCATTGCTGAATGCGCCTGCTGAGCTTCTGCTAATTTAGGATTTAATTGGATTGCCTTAGTTGTAAATTTTATAGCTTCAGCATAGCG
>CAMCII010000302.1 GCA_945874505.1 Bordetella parapertussis
GGGTGCTGGCGATATCTTTTTTTATGGCTTGGTGTGCGTGGTAGCAGGAGCCGGACTTGGGGCTGATGTCGCGTTACCGCCCGCGCTGCTGGCCGATGCGATACCGCCTACCCATCGCCAAAGCACGGGGTTGTACTTTGGGATTTGGGTGTTGCTCGGCAAGCTAGCGCTGGCGCTGGCTGCGGGGCTGGCATTACCTGCGTTGCAATGGTTTGATTATCAACCCGGTCGTACAGACTCGGTGTTGGCCCTGAGTCTGTTGTATACCTTGTTGCCCTTGTTTTTTAAGCTGATGGCCATGGGTGTTTTGTTCTCTAGCACCTTCAAATGTTTTTTTACGCGAGCACATGCTCGTAAGGAGTCATGATGAGATTAAAAACCTGGATCGCTTCGGCGACTGCCGCGTTATTGACCGCCTGCGGAAGTGTGGATGTTGCGCACTACGCGGCAGAAAAGCCAACGCTCGAACTGCCAACTTTTTTTAACGGCACGATTGATGCCTGGGGCATTTTTCAAAAGCGCAGCGGTGAAGTGGCACGGCGTTTCAATGTCGAAATTCAAGCAAGCTGGGTAAGCCCCAACGAGGGCACACTAGACGAGCGCTTTACGTATTCTGACGGCGAAAAGCAACGACGTGTTTGGACACTCAAGCGTCAAGCCGACGGTAGCTGGCAAGGGACTGCCGATGATGTCGTCGGTGTGGCAACAGGACGCGTGTCGGGTAATGCCTTACGCTGGACCTACGTCTTACGTTTGCCAGTTGACGGTAAAGAGTACCTGGTGAACTTTGATGACTGGATGTGGCAGATGGATGAGTCCTCGATGATGAATCGTTCAACGATGTCAAAGTTTGGGATTGATCTGGGCGAAGTGACTCTGTTTTTTCGTAAGCGCAACGCCCCTACGCCTGCAAAATGAAAATAACTAGTCATCCATCACGCTTCTCGACTTCATATATGCTGAAACCACTCAACACACCAATCACCACGTGGGTGGGCAAGCGGGTCTGGCTCGTTGGGGCTTCGAGTGGCATTGGCGCGGCCCTGGCGCAAGCTCTGTTGCAGGCTGGCGCAATTGTGGCGCTGTCGGCACGACGCGCCGACCAACTCGCCATTGTTGCTGCGCCTTATTCAAATGCGAGCGTGGTACCTTTTGATGTGACAGAGACTGAGGCTTGGCCAGTCGCGCTTACGAACGCTTTAGAAACTTTAGGTCAGATCGATTTGGTCATACTGGGTGCTGCACGCTATGACCCCACGCATAGTTGGCAAATTGATATTGAGCAGGCCGAGAAAAGTTTTGATCTGAACGTGGTCAGTGTCTATCGCGGCTTGTCAGTGATTGTTCCTCAGTTGTTGGCACAAGGCCATGGTGGGGTGTCTCTGATCGCCAGTATCTCTGGCTACACCGGTTTGCCGCGCGCGCTGATTTATGGGGCGACCAAAGCAGCTTTGCAAAACTTGTGCGAGACGCTTTATTTTGAATTAGCGCCAAAAGGACTTGCGGTGTACTTAATCAACCCTGGTTTTGTGCAAACCCCTATGACTTCAGCCAATGATTTTGAAATGCCTGGTTTAATGACGCCCGAGGCGGCCGCTCGCGCAATCATGCTTGGGTTTGAGCGCGGGCATTTTGAGATTCGATTTCCGAAGGCGTTTTCACTTGCGCTTCGAGTCATTAGCATGCTGCCCGATCGCTTGCGCTTTGCTCTTTTACATAAGACGACACGAATGTAATGACATCTTTTCATGCGCGCTTTGACGAGTTGGCTGAGTGGTTTGAAACCCTGACCCCCACGTCTTTACAGTGTATTGCTGAGGTGTATGCCCCGAGCGCGACATTTCGTGATCCGTTTAATGACTTGCGCGGAGTCGCGAGTGTGCGTCAGGTGTACCAGCACATGTTCGAGACACTTGTCGAACCACGCTTCGTGATCACAAGCAAGCTGATCGATTCTGCCAATGCCTTCATGACGTGGCGCTTTCTGTTCACGCTTCGCGGTAAGCCCTTTGTGATCGAGGGGGGCACCCATTTCGTCCTTGACGAACAGGGGTTGATTGCGATTCATCGCGATTACTGGGATGCCGCGCAAGAACTCTACGAAAAGATTCCGGTGTTAGGTGCGGTACTGCGAGGCTTGCGCCGAAAATTATCCATTGCCAAGGCCTAGCGCGGCGCTGAGCAATCGTAAAAAAAGCCCCTATGGGGCTTTTTTTACGACACCCTTGCGACAAATGCTTGGGTGGTCGGTTGCGATTAAACGCTTACATGCTATCTGGCAGAGTCACCGCGCAGCGTTGGGTAACGTACATGGTCAACCAAGTCTTGAATGTCTTTACGTGGTGCTGGGGTCAGTAAGCTGATAATAATAATCAGCGCGAAACCCAGCGGTACACCAAAGACACCGGCAGAAATTGGCAGAATGCCGTACCACAACTCGACTGGCGAGGTCACGCCAAAGACGCTGCGCAGCCAGGGCTGTGTGGTGACCATGTAGTAGAACGTAACACCCAAACCACCGGTCATACCAACGATTGCGCCCCATTTGTTCGCACGCTTCCAGAAGATACCCAGAGTGAGTGCCGGGAAAAACGCTGCAGCTGCAAACGAGAACGCCGCAGACACCAAGAACAATATATCCGCCGGTTTTTGTGCTGCCACATAGGCGGCGCATAACGCGACGACCAGCAACAAGATTTTAGAAATCAAGACCCGACGTGCAGTGGGTGCATTGGGATTGATCATCTTGTAGTAGAGGTCGTGCGACAAAGCGTTTGCAATCGTTAACAGCAAGCCGTCTGCCGTTGAGAGCGCAGCAGCTAAACCGCCAGCAGCGACCATACCTGAAACCACGTAAGGCAGGCCACCAATCTCTGGAGTGGCCAACACCACGATGTCACCACCAATCCGGAGTTCACCTAATTGGAGGATGCCATCTTTATTAATATCAATAATTGACAACAGGTTAGGATCGACACTGTTCCATTGCGCAATCCAGCCGGGCAGCTTATCAAAGGGCGTGCCCACTAAGACATGGAACATTTCATACTTCACCAATACGGCGAGCGCCGGCGCGGTGAAATACAGCAAGAAAATGAAGAACAACGACCAAGTCACAGACTCCCGCGCTTGTTTGACTGAAGGCGTCGTGTAATAGCGCATCAGAATGTGAGGTAAAGCCGCCGTACCAACCATCAAGCAAAAGATCAATGCCAAGAAGTTTCGACGCGAAGTGTCGAAGGCTGTTTTGGCTTTTTCATCGCCGTTCGGGTCGCCTGCGAACTGATTGGCATGCCGTGGCATACCACCCAAAGGTGCGGTGCGTGCCATGTTGGTCGTTTTATCTCTGGTGTACTGAGCACGAGCGGCGGCCTCAGTGGCTGGAAGTGCTGCCAAGGCTTTTGCTGCGGCGTCTTGCTGTGCTTTAGGCGCGTTGGCCGATTTCAAATCGGCGACAGCTTTTTCTGCTGCAGCCTTGTCGGCAGCCATTGCGGCTGGTACGTTCTTGAGTTTGGCGTCGGCATCATCTGCACGTTTTTTAAACGCAGCGATCACTTCGAGCTCTTTAGGGTCTTTCAGCAGTTGTGCTTCTTTTGCTGTGACCTTCTCAAGCTGGTAGCCGTAGATCGCCTGTGGGATTGGATTGCCGGTTTGTTTGACTGAGAGCCAAACCACTGGAATCATGTAGGCGATGATCAGGATGATGTACGGTGCTACTTTGGTCCAGGTCACGGCACGCATACCTCCCAAGAACGAACAAACCAGAATGCCGCCCAAGCCCAAGAAGATACCAATTTCAAAAGGCACGCCAGATAAACGTGTGGTGATGAGACCCACGCCATAGATCTGAGCAACAACATAGGTGAACGAGCACAAGATCGCGGCAATAATGCCCAGTAACCTTGGAAGGTTACCGTCGTAGCGCTCGCCTAAGAAGTCAGGGATGGTGAATTGCCCAAACTTACGCAGGTAGGGTGCTAAAAACAATGCAACCAAACAATAGCCGCCGGTCCAGCCCATAATGAAGGCTAAGCCACTATAGCCGGTCAAATACAACGTACCCGCCATACCAATAAATGATGCAGCTGACATCCAGTCGGCCCCAGTCGCCATGCCGTTATACAAGGCTGGTACTCGGCGACCCGCAACATAATATTCTGCGGCGTCATTGGTGCGACTCATGACCCCAATGCCCGCGTAAAGCAAGACTGTGGCTGCTAAAAAGACGTAACCGATCCAGGCACGGGTCAGCCCCATCTGTTCAGCAATTGCCAGTACACACACGAAAACAAGAAAGCCACCGGTGTACCAGGTGTAGACTTTATTGAGTTGTTTTTTAAACGCTGAGTTGGTGGTATTTGACGAAAACATACCACCCTCGTTAGGTGTCATTCCGGCCATGTTATTCGTCCTCGTCTTCGCTCACGCCGTGCTGCACGTCGAGCTTGTTCATGAAATTGGCATAAAACCAAATAATTAGGCAATACACCACCAAGGATCCTTGCGCTCCCATCCAGAAGCTAAAAGGCCAGCCAAAAAAAGTGAAGTTCAAGTCGCGGGCAAAATAGCTCACGACAAAGGTGACCATAAACCAGATAAACAACAAGATCGATGTGACCCTTAAATTTGTTTGCCAGTAGGTCCGATGTTTTTCGGTTAATTGCACGGTGATGCCTCCTTGACATTTTGACAGGCCAGATTGCTCTGGGTTATTTCAGTCTTGATTCGGCCTAGGCCTCGTCGGTTCTTAAAAAAGTAAAGCTATAAAAAACGGTGTTGGAAGACACATTCCAAATGACAAAAAAGAGCCAGCTATTTCAAATCTCAAAGCTAAAATCTCAAAGCTAAAATCTCAAAGCTAAAATTTCAAAGCTAAAATTTCAAATTTAAAAATCTAAATCTCAAAATCCAAATACCTAAAATTTCAAATTTCAAA
>CAMCII010000303.1 GCA_945874505.1 Bordetella parapertussis
GCGGGCCGGGCAACGGGGATCTAAACCTGACAGTGTGAAAAGGGAGTTCATCCTGCAAAGGGATTTGTTCAGGCAAAGAGGTGAGGGCTTTAGATGGTAAAGACATGATGTTATTTGGTGTTTGGTTTTTGTTTCAGCAAGGGCGACATGAAATCTTTGTACGAGAGTTCGCCTGAAATGACAACATCAATCACTGAAGGTATCTTGAGTGTCAGGCATTCTTTTAAGGCGCTGGCGAATTCGTCTGGTGTCGAGACCTTGACTCCGTGACAACCCATGCTTTGCGCAATCGCAGCGTGATTAAAGTCATGAAATTGAGCACCGAACGGCCCGCGGATATGTGTTGACCAGCCGAGCATGCGGTTGTTAAAGATCACCGTAATAATGGGGATGTCGTGTTCAATTGCGGTCATCAAACCGTTCATCGTCATCGAAAAGCCGCCATCACCGCACACGGCGATGACTGGTACCTTTGGATGAATTAACTTAACAGCCAAGGCCGAAGGGATAGCGTAGCCCATGGGGCCGCCACCCGCTGCTTGCAAAAATCCGCCCGCGCGTTTGGTTTGATAGCAATGCATCATAAAGATACGATTTTCGCCGGCATCACACGTGACGATCGCATCCTCGGGTAAGGCGCGCATCATTTCGGCAATCACCCGTTGAGGCACCATCGGTAGCGATGAGTCTTGATAGGCCTTGTCATTGAAGTAGCCCAGTTTCTTGCGTAACGCCGCCACCCGCGCTGCGCCTTTTCCATCGATGGTGGTTTTGTTCTTTTTGACAACAGCTTGGAGCCTGCTCAGCACGACGCCTGCATCTCCGAGCACGACATGCTCGACAGGGAATGTCCACGACGCATTACGTGATTCGATATCAATTTGAATGAAGGTCTGCTTAACTGGATTCAACAAAGAGGTGTGCTCATTGATCGTATCACCCGCTGTGAGTTTTGAGCCAACCACGATGATGAGATCAGCAGCCGATACACACGCGTTCGCGGCAGGGGTGCCATAGGTGCCATACACGCCCAGAGCGAGCGGATGCGTTTCGGCAAAGACGCCTTTGCCCGAAGGTGAAGTCACGACCGGAATATTCAACGCCTGCGCGAAGGCCTGTAGTTGCTCGTAGGCCTGTGCGATACGCACGCCGTTGCCAGCGATGATGACTGGGCGTTTCGCCTGAGCAAGTGCTGTTGTGGCGGCTGCGATTCGGTTTTCATCGACGGCGGTTGAGCGCTTAATCAGATAAGGCTGGGTCGCATAGAGATTTGGCTTGCTCTCTTGCGGGACAACACCGTTAAATGAGGTCACGCTAAACAGCACGGCGACGGGGCCCGGTTGGCCTGCGGTCGCGTGTTTAATCGCGAGTTGGGTGGCATGTACCGCGGCGGCAGGGTGATGCGCCTCGAGCACTTGTTTGGTGACTCCGCCAAAGCTTTGGCGTGCATCCCAGCCACCGTAATCCCCTGTGCCAGTCTGGTAGGGGCCATGCAATGACAACTCGGGTGAGTCGCTAAAGTCAGTCAGTAACAGCATGGGCGAGCTCGAGAGGTGAGCCTCAATGGTGCCTAGCAGGCCATTGCCCAGCACCCAAGGGCCTTGGCCGACCAATACACCCGGTTTACGGGTTAAACGCCCGTAGATCTCGGCCATGGCACTGCCAAGAGACTCTTCCCTGACCAGTACGGTGCGAATTGTTTTCTGAAAGTCGCCTAACGCAGCCCAGATGTGCCCAGAATGCCCGCCCGCGATCCCAAAGACCAGATCGATGCCCGCATCTTCTAAGACTTGCACAATGCCATGTGCCGCCGAGACTTCTTTTTTGAATAATTTTTTAACTGTCATGGGGTCTCCGCTATCATTTTGTGTTTGGACTAGGGCTGCCGTTGCTGAATTGACGTACAGTACCATTTCGGGGTCAGTGGCACCTGCCAGACCAATCATTTTGACTAAATTAATGCCTGACGTTATTTTCTAAAAAAAATGAAAAAAAATCCAACTCAAATTGCCATGGTGACGGGTGCGGTCCGAAGAATCGGTCGCGCGATTGTCTATCGCTTGCTGATGTGAATCGTGGGCATTCTATGCCTTAAGGTATCGTGCTCGTGTTGCCTTTGTTACAGGTATTCCATGCATCCGGTGATGTTTCTCAACTTAACGCGATTGTTTCGCGATTTCAAATCCATATAGGCTTAGCATATGCCATTGTCATACACACAAAACCTTGAGGATTACCATCTTGCGCTGGCGTTTGCTGGCCAAGAGCGTGGTTTTTACATTGATATCGGTGCCGGCCATCCGGTTGCGGATAATGTTTCACTCTGGTTTTACGAGCGCGGCTGGAACGGCATCGTTGCCGAGCCGATCCCTGAGTTGGCGGCTTTGTACAAAAAGATTCGACCACGCGATACGGTGTATCAAGGCTTGGTGGGGCGTTCGGTGGGTGAGGTCGATTTTTTTCATGTCAATCGCTTGCATGGTTTTTCAACAACGATTAAATTGCATGCGGACGTCGCTAAAGAGTTTGGTGCTGACTATCAACGCTTATCGTTGCCCATGGTCACTATGGCTAAGCTCTGTGAACAACACCAAATCCAGAACATTGATTTTTTAAAAATTGACGTTGAAGGCGCCGAGAGCGATGTGTTGGCAGGTAACGACTTTAATCGTTATCGCCCCAAAGTGATCGTGGCTGAGGCCGTGACCCCAGGCAAGGGCGAACCCGCATGGGATGCCTACGAGCCAATGCTGTTAGCCAATGGTTATAAATTTCGTTTGTTTGATACGTTGAACAGGTTTTACGTTGCGCAAGAATGCCCAGAGATTTTTGACCGTCTGCCGGCTGAGCGTGCACCGTGGGACGCTATGACTCACATGTACGAAATCGGCCGCGCGCCCGAGCAGGTGAATCATCCTGACTATGCGTTGGCGCAACAACTGGGTCGTGGGTTTTGGGCGGCGTTACCTCACTTGGATCAAGAGGTGTTGCTCGATATTCTTGCGCGGGGTAAGCGCGCTGGCAGTGCATCGACCTTTGATCAAGTCAGTTCGCCCGAGATGCGGATCGCGCTGGGTCGGATTGCCTGCGGGTATGATGGCGGGCAGATTGTTGATGAAAGTTCTAAATAACCACAAAGGAGCCACACCATGATTCATGTTTTAGCAGTGATTACCGCCAAGCCTGGCTTGCGCGATACGATTTTGACGCACTTTCGTGCAAATGTACCGGCGGTTAAAGCAGAGCAGGGTTGTATCGAGTACGGTGCCGCGATTGATGCTGACAATGCACCTGCGATCCAAACCCCTTGGGGCCCGGATACGTTTGTCGTGATTGAAAAATGGGAAAGCATGGATGCCTTGAAGGCTCACTCAACTGCACCCCACATGGCGGCCTACGCTGCCAAGACCAAAGAGTTTATTGCCAGCCGCGTGATTCATCTGTTGTCGCCAACCTGATGACACAATTGCTTTTATTGTAAAAAAATGGCAAAGCTTGTTAGGTAACTTTTGCCATTCAAGATTCCAGGAGTCGCTCGAATAATACTTTCGCTGACTTTGGCAAGTGGGTGAGAAAAAATCAGTGCCGTAAAAAACGCCAAGATTCGGTCAAAGAATCTTGGCGTTTGTTTTGAGTCTATCGAGTGTTCAGACTCGTTGACGGGTCTTGGTTAGTTCACGCAGCTTTCTTTTTGGTGCGTGTCAGCCAAAACAGTGCAGCACCTGTAATCACAACGGGCACTAACGACCCTGCATTTAAGAACGACCAACCATTTGTGGTGACTAACGCGCCAGAGCCAAACGAGGTGATCGCCATGGTTGTGAACACAAAGAAATTGATCGCCCCTTGTGCTTTATCTTTTTCTTCAGGCCGATAGGCTGTCAGTGCCAAGGTGGTGGCAGACGTGAACAGAAAGTTCCAGCCGACGCCCAAAATGAATGACGCCAACAGAAAGTGATAAACATCGACGCCCATGAGCGCGATACCAATACAGACGATATTGAGTACGACGCCCAAACCCATCATATTGGTTGTGCCATATTTTTTGATCAGTGACCCGGTAAAAAAGCCAGGTGCAAACATGCCGATCACGTGCCACTCAAGCACCAAAGCGGTGTCAGAGAAAGGCAGTCCGCACATTTGCATGGCCAGGGGGGTGGCGGCCATCAACATATTCATGACGCCATAGCCAAGCGCTGAGCCGATCACGGCGACGACAAAAACTGGTTGACGCAAAATTTCAGAGAGAGGGCGCCCGGGCGGCAATTCTTTTTTGACTTCGGTCTCATCCGGAAACTGAATGAAGTGCATCACGGCTAAACCTAAGAAACCTGCCACGGTGAGCGTGAGATAGGCGCCTAAAAAGGGTGTGTCAAAACTGTTGCGTGTCCAGTTGGCAAGATTGGGGCCGATGATAGCGCCCAGAATACCGCCAGCCAATACCCAGGACACTGCTTTTTCACGCAGGCTACTGTGCGTGAGTTCCGCAGCGGCAAAGCGGTAGAGTTGTCCGTTGGCGCTGTAGTAACCCGCAAAGACGGTACCCGCCACCAAGATCCAGAAATTCTTAGAGTAGGCCGCATAGGCACAGACTAGAGAGGACAGTATGGCAACGATCAAGCCGGTTTGAAAAGATTTTTTTCGACCAAGTTTCTTTTGATATTTTGCAACGATCGATGTTGCAAGTGCTCCGCCGACCACATAGCCCATGATCGGTCGGGTTGCGATCCAGGCGATATTCGTGAGGCTTAAGCCCACTAAGCCGTTGATCGCAATGAAGGTGATGTTGTTGGTGAGAAAGATGCCTTGGCAAACAATCAGAAGAACCAAATTCTTATTAAACAGCTTATGTGGTGTGTTCATCTTTTCTTGTGTGAAACTTCGCCGGTGAGTGCGAGATGTTAG
>CAMCII010000304.1 GCA_945874505.1 Bordetella parapertussis
TTTGAAGGTAGTGACGCCACCCGCAATTAAGGTATCAAGCGGTTGATTGCCGGCATGTTCAAGAACCGACAGCGCGTGGCCGTGTTTCAGCAAGTTTGTTGCAATGCCATGGCCCATCATGCCAATGCCGATCATTCCGATTTTTTTCATAGTCATTCTAATGCTCAGTTTTGAGGAAGGATTGAATCACACCGTAGTTTAGCCTTGTGTCGCATTTGGAGTGAGGGCCGCGAGAATCGGCGACCGGATCGCTCACCTCTGGAAGGTATTCTTTCGATGCGACCTCGCTTCGCAGATCAGGACTGGCTAGGAGACAGCATAGTTAGCCCTGATTAGGTTCAATGCGCTGGCTCCGTTGAATTTAACAATTCGTTCGTGAGCGCAGCGCCTTGCTCTTGCATGACTTTCTTAATGTCGCGTGATTGTTGTGTCGAGGTTCGAGCTTCGAAAGGCTTGTGTTGCCCCTCTAGATAGGCGCCCAGTCCGCGTGCGCGATCGACCACTCCTTTGCCAAAGTGCAGCGACTGGGTTTCGAAGGCGCCGAGGGCTTGATCAATGTTGTCGGGTTGAGCAGCTAAGGCCTGCGCTAGCGTTTGCGCGTCAATGGCTGCTTTTGTGATCCCGCCACCCACATGGGGTCTAGCAATAAAAGCGGCATCGCCAATTAACGCTACTCGCCCAAACACTAGGCGCTCAGATTCAAGATCGTTGATGGCTTGAAAAAACGGCTGAGGCACCTGGCAAACAATGCGTGCAAGTTGAGGTGCCAAAAGTTTTTTTGCTGCGGCTTTAATCCCCACAGTCAGTTCTGTGCGAATCAGTGGCGGCGCGATCGCGCTGCCGTGGCAAACGCCCTGTTCATCTGTGCACAGGTCTTTTAACTGTGCTTCTGAGGCAGGGCGGTACCAAACAAAGTTATAAGAACGCTTACCTCGAATATTCTCGTTGGTACGTCCTAAGACTGGATAGGCTAAAAATTGTTCGCCTTCAGGAAATCCAAAGGCGTAGTTCTCAAAGATTTGTGCATGGTCCTCAGGCGAAAAATCATTTTCATCGACCATGCCGCGCCAAGCGACATAGCCCGCATAAATAGGTTCGATCTCGGGTGCGAATTGCTGACGCACTGTTGAGCGCAGGCCATCCGCACCCACTAATAGATCGCCAGTTTCGCGGCAGCCATCGCTAAATATCGCTGTGACGCGATCGTTGGCTTGTTCAATCGTAACGAGTTGTTTGCCTGAGTGATACTCGTGAGCGAGGACAAGGTCGCGCAAGGCGTTATAGATTGTTGCCCACGCACTCATGGTGTGTAGTTTGTTTACCTCGTGCAAGACCTCGCCAGACGGCCCCAAACACAACCGTCGTCTGAGTGGGATGCATTTGGCCTCGAGGTCTTGAATGCCCAAGCTTGCCATGATGTCAAAGAGTTGACGATAGGTGCCAATGCCTGCACCTCGGCTCGCCAGATCCCCTTGTGTGCGCTCGTAAATTGAAATCTGCCACCCTTGCTTGCGCAATAAATTTGCTGCGAATAATCCCGCCAGTGAGCCACCAATAATTAATGCGCGCTTGCTACTTGATGTCACGATCAGCCTCCTAGATTTTCAAGGCCCGGTTTTTTTGACGAGTGCGCGCCAGCTTTCAGTTTTTTTGTACTGCACAAAAAACTAGGGTAAGGTCCAAACATAGGCCTCTTGCCCAGGAACAAAATTTTGAATATTTCGCTCTGCGTTGCGGTTGATGAGAGGGCGCGCATACAAGGGATGCACGAGACTGCGAATTTCATGTTCGATATGATGCAAAACTTTGCCGCTATCAAGATCGATCACATCTTTAAAGCGATATTGCTGCACGCTATCCTCGCTCGAGATTAAATTGCGAGCCTTTAGCCGGTTATAGGGGCCTGAAAAATCTGCAATGTAGATCTGCAGATGATGATTGTCATAGGGACGCTTGTCGGTGCTGTCTGCCTCACGGTAAATCAAGGCTTGACTTGGCCCAACCGAGACCCGCGCATAGACGCCGGCCTGATCCGTGCCTGTCACTGCCTTGGCGCTCATGATTTCGCGATAAAAGCGCGCAATTGGTTCGGCACTGCCATGATCCACTAGCATTTCAATACAAGGCATCCCTAGGCTGATCGGGCCAAACTCGTGGGCAGGTTCGTAACACTTTAAGCGATTACCCCAGGGGCAAGTCACCAGTACGTGGTCAGCGTGTTCGTTAAAACTAAACTCAGTCCCTTTTAATAGTTCTTGCACCGAGGCAAGGCGCTCGAGCAATGCTGAGCGACTAGGCGTCACAATCATAATGTTGCCACGCAATACCATAGGCTTGCCGGTGGGCAAATGAAACTGATTGCGTCCTAAGTTCATCCACATATTTGTGATGCCGGTCGACAAATAAGGATCGCGGGTAAAGCCCATCCCCATGCTGTAAAAAATTGTGGCAAGTGATTGATCTGGGATCGCTAGGTTCACATGCTCTAACGCGACAATATTGCCGAGGTCGCCCTCAGAGCGGTTAAACGTGGTGGCGCTATTCATGTCGTCTCCTGCTGCCATGATGTGGCGGTAGCTGTATCGCTAGCATCTCTTGGTGTAAGTAATGGTGTAACACAGGTGCGCTTAGCATAAAAGGGGTTCATCCGATCAAACGGCTCTTATGGGGGCTAGCTAATTAGCAGAGGCGAAGCGTGCATTTGTCGCCGCTTGCGCGTCGCTCAATCGTGACGCAGCTTAGGTGGGGCACCGTGCCGATGAGTTGACGTTTGATGAACAGGCACAGGTTCTCAAGCGTGGCAGGCCCTAAATCAGCGATATCGTCTAAAAACTGATGGTCTAGCAGCGCACGAACTCGTTCAATTTCTTGGCGAAGATAGGCCAAGTCGAGCACCATGCCCGAGGTTGGGTCGGGCTGGCCCGTCAGAGTGATTTCGGCTTCGTAGGTATGGCCGTGGATTTGACGGCTACCGTGCGCGTCGATCGCGCGAGTTAACGTATGCGCAGCCTCAAAATAGAATCTTTGTGAGAGTTCGAAGTGGTCGGTGTTGTGTTGCTTCAACGGATGTCCAGAAATTTATGGGTTTGCACTGAGAGTCGCCATTCTGGGTGGTCTTGACAGTACTCAATCGCTTTGAGAGTATTTTTCTTTTGAAACAAACCATCCATCGGTTGAAGTAAATAGTGGTTAAAGCCAGCGGTATCCAGATTATCTGGCATCAATTGTGGCTGTGGGTACACTAATTTAAGTTCATGACCCGTTTTTTGTATCCAGTCAGCACCCGCCTTGGGGCTCACGCAGATCCAGTCAATCCCTGCAGGTACAGCGAGGGTGCCATTGGTTTCAAGAGCGATTTCAAAATCTTGTTGGTGCAGGGCCTCAATCAGCGAGGCTTCAACTTGTAAGAGCGGTTCGCCACCGGTCAGTACAACATAGCGATTTTTTTTGTGAGCAGGCCAAAGCGCAGCAATCGTTTCAGCGAGTTCGGTGGCGGTGTTGAATTTACCGCCGAGTGTCCCGTCAGTACCAACAAAATCTGTGTCGCAAAACTGACAGACGGCATTATCGCGATCGACCTCTCTGCCTGACCAAAGGTTGCAGCCAGAAAACCTACAGAAAACAGCAGGGCGACCGGCTCTGAGGCCTTCGCCTTGCAGAGTATAAAAAATTTCTTTAACGCTATAGGCCATGATTGGTGATTGTTCAAAGACTCGGCGGCAAAAAGCCTGTTCTCGACGCCAAGGCAGACCAGCCAACTCGCATTTTAGTGTGATCGATCAATAAGGGCAATTTAGGCTCAAGTGGCAGCCTCGAACCTTAAGAGTGCAGCTGTCGCCTAGGGCTGACGCTAGGTACAAATTGCTCGTTTGTTATGATTGCTCGGTGGGCTTGTTCCACCAGCCGCCGCCAAGCACTTAAAACAGGGCCTCTGTATTACCCAGGCGGCTGGCCTGTGCTTGAGCCGAATTCAGCAAGGCTTGTCGGTAGGGCTGTTGCGTATTAATCAGCGCAAAGCAGTTGTTCGACAAACACGTAGGAGCAAAGGCAGCGCTTAATTAAAGGCTGATTCGGGACACGAATCCCGCTTCCTTTGGGTGTCAGTTTTGTAATGTTCCAATACAAAGTATTTAAGCGGCAAAATTCCAGTTATAAATATTTTGTAGCGAGCCGCCCATTAACTGGGTGCGCTCAGCGTCGCTCAATCTGTCGGTCAGAGTAAACGCGTCGACTCCTTGCTGATAGGTCAATAGTTCGACGGCACGCGTCCAGTCGGTTCCCCACATGCAACGCTCGAAGCCAAAGGCGTCAAAGATGCGGGCCAGAGGATCCCAGATATCCTGATACGGAAATTTTTGCTGAGAAAGCGTACAGGCACCGCTAATTTTGATCACCACATTGTCATGTTGCGCAAGAGACAACACCGCTGAGAGTTCGCCAAACGGGTTCGGTGGTGTAGGGGGCGCAAAAGGTTGTTGTAGGCCTAAATGATCAATCACTAGTCGAGTGTTAGGATTGCGTACTGCCAGCGCTTTGGCTTGTTCAAGGCGGCCCCAGCACAGCAGATTTACAGGCAATGCGTGACGGGCTGCAGCTGCCAAGACGCGATTAATCCCAGGGTCTGCAGCATCTTCTGAGACGCCTCGGTTCAGCATAATACGAATGGCAACGGTGCCTTTGGTGGCTGCCCAGGCATCGATTGTGTCGACTACTGCCGGATCAGACGGGTCAACAGGTTTGATCACACGAAAGCGTTTGGGGTACTTTGCATAGACCTCTAGTGCGTAGCTTGGATCGAATTGGTACATGGTAAAAACAGACACCAAAATAGCGGCATCGACACCGACTGCATCCATTGCTGCAACCATGTC
>CAMCII010000305.1 GCA_945874505.1 Bordetella parapertussis
CAATCATGCTCTGAAATAAATCCGCCATCACGCATATTGACAAGCTGCCCCATCACAGTTGCGGCCACCGACCGACCTGCCGCGGCGATCGGTGTTTTAACGGGGGGTCGATAGCCTGCGTAGTGCATGGCCTTGACCTGCGCCTGAGCTTGCGCCAACAACTCGTACACATTGGCCACAATGGTGTCCTCTGGCCTGAGGTAATCCATCTTCAAGGCTTCATGTGCCGAGCCAGAGACTTTTGCCATCGCTGCATTTTCAAACGAAGCTGTGATGAAATTCAAAAAGTTTGCTGCGGCAGGAGCTTGCCCGATTTTTTCAACGCTACGCGCAGCCCTGATCGCCGCTTCTTTTAGACCACCACCGGCGGGCAACAAGCCTACGCCAATTTCTACGAGCCCGATGTAACTTTCGATCGTAGCAACGCGCCTGGCAGCTTGCAGCACCAATTCGCAACCGCCCCCCAGTGCAATCCCAGAGACCGCGCAAACCACGGGCACGTGCGCATACTTTACGCGCATCATCGTGTCTTGAAACAATTGAACAAAGGGCTCGACCCCTTGCGGGCCACCTTTCATCACCAAAGGCATGGCCGCCTCTAAATTGGCCCCCGCCGAAAATGGGCCACCCGGCACGCCCGACTGCAACGAGCTCGTCTGCCAGATGACGACGCCAGCGTAGTGAGTTTCAGCTAGATCAATGGCTTGCTGAATGCCGTTTAAAACGTCTGAACTGAAGGTGTTCATTTTTGAACGAAACGACACTACCAACACCTCAGGTTGTGCGGCATCCACCCACGCACGCAAGTCAGTATTTTCAAAAATAGTTTGACCTGCCTGACGGGGATCGGGCGAACCGTCTCCAAGCAAGGGAGCCCTGAACACTTGTTTTTGATAGACCGGCAAGTTCGAACGGGGTAAATACGTTTTTTGTTGAGCCGACCACGAACCCTCTGGGGTATGAACGGCCTGGCGCTGTGCCACCGGGCCTGCAAACACCCACTCTGGCAACGGCGCTGTACTCAAGGCCTTGCCCTGCTCGATATCCTCTTTAACCCATTGCGCGACTTGCGACCAGCCAGCATCTTGCCAGTCTTCAAAGGGGCCGCGCGTCCAGCCGTAACCCCAGCGCATCGCAAAATCAATTTCGCGCGCGGAATCGGCAATCGACTCTAGGTGCACCGCGATATAGTGGAAAATATCGCGAAAAATAGCCCATAAAAACTGCGCCTGCGGGTCATCGGTTTCACGTAACAAGGCGAAACGCTCGGCCACCGGTTTTTTGAGTATCCGATCGACGAGTGGCGCAATCGTTGCGGTAGACGGCTCATACCCTTTGGTAACTGGATTCAGCACCAAGACAGCTTTGCCTTCTTTTTTAAAGAAACCCGCCTTGGTCTTTTGACCTAAGCGGCCTAAAGAAATTAAGGATGCAAGAACGTCAGGTACCTTAAACAACGCAGCAAAGGGGTCTTGCTTCAGGCCATTTTCCATGGTGCGAATCACATTGGCCAAGGTATCTAGCCCGACCACATCGCTAGTGCGAAAGGTCGCCGACTTAGCACGGCCAAGCTTGCTGCCCGTCAGGGCATCCACCACATCAAAACCTAACTTGTATTTTTCAGCCTCGGCAAAGACTGCCAAGATTGCAAACACGCCGACTCGATTGCCAACAAAATTAGGAGTATCTTTCGCGCGCACGACCCCCTTGCCCATGGTCGAAGTCATGAAGGTTTCGAGCTGATCCAGAATCGACGGATCAGTCGCTGGCAGTGGGATTAATTCAAGCAAGTGCATGTAGCGTGGGGGGTTAAAAAAATGTACACCGCAAAAACGTTTTTTCAAATCTCCCGAGAAGCCCGCCGACAACTCGGTAATTGACAAGCCAGAAGTGTTGGTGGCAAAAATCGTATGTGTGGCAAGGTGTGGCGCCACTTTTTCATACAGCGCGTGCTTCCAGTCTAAGCGCTCGGCGATGGCCTCAATCACCAAATCGCACTCAGTTAAACGCGCGAGGTCATCCTCGTAATTAGCAGCCTGAATCAGATCGGCATTGCCAGAAACGGTCAGCGGCGCCGGGCTTAATTTTTTTAAGTTATCGATCGCCTTAAGGGCGATCGTATTGTTATGTTGCGGCTTCCCCTCTTTTGTCAAAGGGGCTGCCAAATCAAACAAAATGACAGGCACGCCCACGTTGACGCAATGGGCGGCAATTTGCGCCCCCATCACCCCGGCACCTAACACTGCCACTTTACGTATTGGTCGATTCACTTGCATGGATAACATCCTTTTTGCTGCACGAATTTGTTGAGTTCAAGGGCTCATCACTGCACTGTACCGACTGAGCTCCGTCGTTTCGATAAATCATAAGCACTAGCTCATAACATTTGCTTGTTTAAAACAGCGCGGCATCAAGGCTCATCAGAGTTGCCTCACCCGAACGCGCCAACTGGGCTTGATAGGCTGCCTCGGGCAACATCCGCGCGAAATAAAACCGTGCTGTCGCCAACTTGGTCTCATAAAACGTATCGCCACTTTTTTTGTTTGCAAGCGCCACTTTCGCCATACGTGCAAACAGATAGGCGTAAACAAGATGGCCCAAGACGCGCAAATACGGCACGGCAGCGGCGCCGACCTCGTTGTGGTTAAACATTGCCTTGACACCGATTTCTTTGGTTAATTTTTCGGCTTGCTTGGCCAACTCGGCGAGCGGATCGATGAACTCTGCCATCTCTTTGCGTACGCCTTCAGCTTCAATAAAGGCCTCAATCATTTTGCCAAATTTTTTGAGCTTCACACCCCCATCCGACAAGACCTTACGACCTAGCAAATCGAGTGACTGGATCGTGTTGGTACCCTCGTAGATCATGTTGATACGCGAGTCGCGCACAAACTGTTCCATCCCCCAGTCAGCGATATACCCGTGCCCACCAAACACTTGCAAGCCTTCATTGGTGGCTTCAAAGGCGTTGTCAGTGATAAAGGCTTTGACGATCGGAGTCAACAAAGTTACTAAGTCGCCGTGTGCCGCGCGCTCGTCTTGGTCGGGATGGGTTTGCTCGACATCAATCATCAAGGCAATCCAATAGGCAAAGGCACGTGCGCCCTCGGCATAGGCGCGCTGTGTCAAGAGCATTCGACGTACATCTGGATGCACAATGATAGGGTCTGCCACTTTATCGGGGGCCTGAGCGCCTTTCAGGCTACGCATTTGCAAACGCTCTTTTGCATAAGCAGCTGAGTTTTGGTACGCAACCTCTGTTAAGCCAACGCTTTGCATACCGACCCCAAGGCGGGCAGCGTTCATCATGATGAACATCGCGCTCAGGCCCTTGTGTGGCTCACCAACCAAGGTGCCACGCGCCCCATCAAAGTTCATCACGCAAGTCGCGTTACCGTGGATACCCATTTTGTCTTCAAGCGAGCCGCAGTTCAGCGTATTTTTATTTTTGTCATGGATCTCGCCAGCGGCATTCGGCAGATACTTTGGCACTACAAAGAGCGAAATCCCTTTTGTACCGGCAGGCGCATCTGGCAAGCGCGCCAAAACAAGATGGATAATGTTACTGCCTAGGTCGTGCTCACCGCTTGAGATAAATATTTTAGTGCCGGTGATGGTGTAGCTTCCATCGGCCTGCGGCTCGGCTTTGGTTTTTAAGATGCCGAGGTCTGTGCCGCATTGCGGCTCGGTTAGACACATTGTGCCCAGCCACTCGCCCGACACGAGTTTTTCTAGGTACAACGCTTTTTGTTCGGGTGTGCCGTGGGCTTGCAAACACTCGTACGCACCATGCGAGAGCCCTGGGTACATCGTCCACGCTTGATTCGCTGAATTCAGCATTTCATAGAGTGCCGTGTTTAGTAACACCGGCAGCCCTTGGCCGCCGTGCTCTGGATTGCACGCCAACGCGGGCCAGCCTGCCTCGACGTACTGCTCGTAGGCTTGCTTGAACCCATCAGGAGTTGTCACTGCGCCATCAGGGTGGCGAGTGCAGCCTTGCTTGTCGCCGTTTTGGTTTAAGGGCTGCACCACCTCTTTCGCAAACTTGCCAGCCTGCTCAAGGATTTGATTGACCGTGTCTTGGTCAATCTCTTTGTGCGCAGGTAACGTTTTAAAGACGTCAGTGACGCCCAAAACCTCGTGCATGACAAACTGCATATCTCGTAGCGGTGCGTTGTAACTAGGCACGGGGACTCCTGTTTTGATCGATGGTCTGTTGGATCGAGTGCGTTGCGATCTCAACGCTTCGAGAAATTTGTAGAAAGCGCGCGTCGTGGTGCAGCCCTTGTACATAGCTGTAAATTTGAAACAGCATGGCCTCGGGCGCACAGTCTTTTTTAAGATCGCCAACTTCAACGGCCTGCTCAATCGCACGCTTGAGCGCGGCGCGCCAAGTTTGCACACTGCGCACCAGTTCATCACGCACGGGGCCCGGTCGGTCATCAAACTCAACGGCACCCGAGATAAAAATACAGCCAGCGCTAAGTTCTTGGATGCTCGTCTGCATCCAAAGATTAATCATTTTTTGCAAGCGCGCAAGCCCTTTGGGCTCTTGAAGCGCAGGTTGAAATACCCGAGCCTCAAAACGACGGTAGTACTCTCGTACCACCGCGAGCTGGAGTTCTTCACGCGAACCAAAATGGGCGAACACACCACTTTTGCTCATGGCGAGTGCTTCTGCCAAGAGGCCGACGGTTAAGCCCTCGAGACCCTGACCGCTGGCGATTTTTAAGGCTTGATCAACGATCATCGCCCTGGTCAGCGCCCCCTTTGACCGCGCCGTCACGACGGACTGAGTCGCAGTCACACTTGCAAGATCGGTCATGGAGGCCTGATTCAAAACGATCACCCGT
>CAMCII010000306.1 GCA_945874505.1 Bordetella parapertussis
GTCAATATCTCTTCGCCAAATACAAAAAACTTACGTGCGCTTCAGGGTGAGCACGAGCTCGATCAACTGTTATCTCAACTCCAACAACGTCGACTTGAGCTCACCGAGCAGCATGGTCGACGTGTCCCCTTGGCCGTCAAGATCGCACCTGATTTAAACGAAGAACAAATCGATATCATTGCCCAGGTGCTACCAAGACACGGCATTGACGGTGTTATCGCCACCAACACCACACTTGAGCGCTCGGCGGTGCAAGGTATGCAGCACGCAGACGAAGCTGGCGGCCTGTCGGGCGCACCCCTACACGCGCGGTCACTCGAGGTCATCTCACGCTTGCGGCAGCGCGTCGGGGCAGAGCTCGCAATTATTGGGGTAGGAGGGATTGTTGCTGGCCAGCATGCTGCTGAAAAAATCGCTGCGGGTGCTGATGCGGTGCAGGTCTACACTGGCCTAATCTATCGTGGGCCAGCGCTGGTAAGTGAGTGCGTCAAAGCGATGGCTGCTGCACGCCGCTAAGCACGACGCTGACACGCGTCACTCACCAAAATGCCCGAAACGTACGATAAAAAGCCTTTTGCCCACCTAGCGACTGCAATCAGATCCATAACAACTAAAAGTTGTCGGGACTCGTTGCAACACCCTGGCGGGCAAAAGGCTTTTAAGCTTACCGAACTGCATCACGACTCAGTTTAAACAGCCGCGACTCAATTCAAACAGCCCTTAAAAAAGGTTATTACTTAAGCTGCTTTACGACCACGTGTTGTGGCTTTCACTGTTTCAGCTGCATCACCAGCAGCTTTGAACGTTGCTGCGGCGGCCGCAGTCAGGTTCTTTTCAGCGGTGTCAGCGGCTTGTTTAGCAGCTTTGGTCATTGCGTCATAGGCGGTAGTGGCTTGAGCCAGACCGCTTTTAATCATAGCGACAGCGCTTTCTGAGCCAGCTGGCGCATGCTTGCTGAACTGTTCAATCGCGTCTTGCACATGCTTCTGACCTTCAGCGGCATGGGTCTCGCCAAGCTTTGTGAGGTCAGCCTGAACACCAGACACGATGTCATACACGTGCTTGCTGTACGACATGGCTTTCTCAGCGGCAGGTTGAGCCAGATTTGACGACAAGGCAACGGCCTCTTGTGCGTCTTTGATACCGGCAACTTGTTGTGATTTTTGCGACACTTCATCTAAAGTCGCTTTCATGACTTTCAGGTTTAGGTCAACGAATTTTTCGAAACCAGTGAACATGCTGGTTTGAACGGCGACAAACGTATCAATTGCAGCTTTTTGGCTGTTAAGAACTTGCTGGGGGATAGCTGACATGGTGGGCTCCTGGGGTTAGGATCAAAGCGTTTTGCAGAATTTGCTGCACTGCACAAGTATTATTTTAAACAATCTCACCCAGCTGTCAACAATTTTTTGCTGCAATGCACCAAAATACAACAAATTAATCGACTTTGGCGCCCTTCTCCCCTAGACTACCTACCATTGACTCAAGGAAACTGCATCATGGCTCAGCTCGGTAAACTCTCTCAATCCGCTTGCCTCAGGCGTCTGCTTTGCGCGGCTGCTGTTCTGGGTACACAACTCTGCGTGGCGCCTCTTGCCCATGCCCAAGCCACGCAAAGCGCGGCCGAGTACCCAACCAAGTCAATCAAAATCGTTGTCGGCTTTGCCCCAGGTGGCGGCTCAGACTTCATTGCGCGAATTGTGGCGCAACGTCTGACCCCAAAACTCGGCCAAACTGTCTATGTTGAAAATCGGCCCGGCGCAGGGGGCAATTTGGGCGCTGAAGTCGCACTGCGAGCCCCCGGCGATGGTTACACGCTTTTTTTAGCTGCGACCAGCTACACCGTAAACGCCAATCTGTATACGTTGCCTTTTGATCCAGTCAAAGACATTACCGCGGTCGCGCGCTTGGCGAGTGGCCCGTTCGTGGTGGCCACCAATCCCGGCACACAAATTAAAACGCTGAAAGAGCTTGTTGAGCGTGCCAAAAGTGAACCAGGCAAACTCGCTTACGCCTCATCGGGTGCGGGTAGTATTACGCATATCGCAACAGAATATTTTTTAAGCGCTGCCGGTGTCCAAGCTCTTCATATTCCCTATAAAGGCACCGCTCCCGCGTTAACCGACACGATGTCTGGCACTGTTCAGTTTATGTTTGGTACAGTGGCTTCAACGGTTCCGCACGTCAAATCAGGCAAACTGCAAGGCTTGGCGGTCACCACGAAAGAGCGGCTCGCTGCGCTGCCCAACTTGCCTACGGTGATCGAGTCGGGGTATCCAGACTTTGACGTTGCTGTCTGGCACGGTCTGATTGGCCCCAAAGGTATCCCCAAGGGCATTGTCGACAAGTTAAATAAAGCTGTCATTGAGGCTCTGAGCGACCCAGCGACTGCCGAGCAGTTGGCCACTGATGGCTTGACGCCAGCCAAAGACTCACCCGAGGTTTTCAGCCAACTGATCGAGGCTGAGGTCAAGCGCTGGGGTGCGCTTGTAAAAGAACGCGGCATCACCTTAAAGTAGCAGCGTTGCAGTCTGGCTTAGCCTAGGCGCCGCTGGCTTCGTAGCCAAGCGCCTCAGAAATACTGCCGGCAGTAGCGACTAACTGGGGAATCCATGCGTCTTGCAAGCGCCCCGATGGTGCTGAAATCGATAGCCCTGCCACTAGCTTGCCAGTATCGTCGTAGATTCCGGCGGCGATACAACGAACACCCAATTCAAGCTCTTCGTTATCTCGGGCATAACCAAGCTGGCGTACCAACAGCAATTCTTGCTCGAGTTTTTCAAGCGTCGTGATGCTATTTGCAGTGCTTGCTGCGAGCCCCGTTCGCGTGGCGTAAGTCCGGACTTGCCTCACGTCTGCCGCCGAAAGAAACAACTTACCATTTGAGGTCAAGTGCAAGGGGGCACGACCACCAATCGCTCTTACGACTTGCATGCCAGAGCGTTCGCTCCAGGCACGGTCGATGTAAATAATTTCATCGCCCTGCTGTACCGATAAATTGACAGTTTGCCCAGTTAACCGATGTAGCGCATGCATGGCCTCGTGGGCCGCTTCGCGAACGTTCAAACGCCCTTTCACCAAAGACCCCAATTCAAGCAAGCGCATGCCGAGTTGATACATACCATTGTCAACCCGGTCGACGTAGCGCCCAATCACCAAATCACTCAAAATACGATGTGCGGTTGAGGTGTGAAGCCCCGTTGTTTTTGCCAAATCTTTCAGAGCAACTGGATCGGGCTGCGCCGCCAATGCATCAAGCAATTGCGTCGCACGCCCAAGCACCTGGATCGCCATGTCCATGGTCTCTGACGGTGGTTGAGCGGGCACGGGGGCCAAAGAGGAAACGTGACGAAGCATATTGAAGGAAGATATTGGCTGAACGGCCACAATTTGGCGCGCTGCAACATTCATTTTATCCCATATTGTGAAAAATTTTTTCACTCTTTGCCCATTGAAACTCTGACTTGAAACAAGTCTTGCCTGAATTCATTCGGGTTTTCATGTCTTTTTGATTACAGAGTGACTTGGCGCAAGTATTATCGAGCCCTCGACAACAGATACTCACGCCGGATCCCCTTGACATGCGAAGTGACCTTGAAATCGCTCAGGCCGCGAATAAACGCCCAATTCTCGAACTTGCGATCGACCGACTCGGAATCCCCACAGAACAACTCGAACCCTATGGGCGCTTCAAAGCCAAGCTCTCGCTTGAGTACATTGACACGCTCGCCTCACAACCTAACGGCAAGCTAGTGCTAGTCACCGCCATTTCGCCGACCCCAGCGGGCGAAGGCAAAACCACCACCACCGTTGGTCTGGGCGATGCCCTGAACCATATTGGCAAGCGCGCCATCATGTGTTTACGCGAACCGTCTTTGGGCCCCGTCTTTGGCATGAAGGGGGGCGCTGCGGGCGGCGGCATGGCGCAAATTGTGCCGATGGAAGACATCAATTTACATTTCACGGGCGATTTCAATGCGATCGCCCTGGCTAACAACCTATTGGCCGCGCTGATCGATAACCATATTCATCACGGCAATAAACTCGGCATCGATGTGCGCCGTGTGAACTGGCGGCGCGTCGTTGACTTAAATGATCGTGCCCTACGAAACATCGTGGTGGGCCTGGGCGGAACCGCCAATGGTTTTCCACGCGAAGATCATTTCGATATCGTTGTGGCCTCAGAAATCATGGCAATCTTTTGTCTGGTCAAAAATTTAAAAGACTTGAAAGAGCGCTTAGGCAATATCGTCATCGGCTACTCGCTGACTGGCAAACCGATTTTGGCGCGCGACTTACAAGCGCAAGGCGCGATGACTGCACTGCTAAAAGAAGCGCTCGCGCCAAACCTTGTACAGACACTTGAAAATAATCCCGCAATCGTGCATGGCGGCCCCTTTGCCAACATTGCGCATGGTTGCAACACGGTACTCGCTACAGCGACCGCTTTAAAACTAGCGGATTACGTCGTGACCGAAGCAGGCTTCGGTGCAGACTTAGGCGCCGAAAAATTCTTTGATATCAAATGCCGCAAAGCTGGGCTCACACCTTCAGCAGTCGTCTTAGTCGCAACTGTGCGAGCGCTGAAGTATCACGGCGGCGTTGAAGTCAAAGATGTAGGTACCGAAAACCTTGAAGCACTGCGCGCTGGGCTCGTGAACCTTGAGCGCCACATTCATAACATCACGCAGAATTTTGGTTTGCCTTGCGTCGTGGCCATCAACCATCGCACAGAAGACACTGACGCTGAAATTGCATTGTTGCAGGCCACCACTGCCGCACTAGGTGTTGAAGTGGTGCTTGCCAAGCATTGGGCACAGGGCGGTGCAGGTGCAGCTG
>CAMCII010000307.1 GCA_945874505.1 Bordetella parapertussis
TGAGAGGTTCAAATTCACCGGCTGCAAGGGCTCAATCAAAAAGGTAAAGGTCAACCCAGTATCGGTCTGTTGACACGCCGCGTTGTTCACTAAGACCGCAGCACGACCAACATTCAACACATTACCTTCGGGCGCACGCTCTTCAAACGGTGCCGTATCTTTGCCAATTTGTCCAAGCGCGGCGGGGGGTTCGTTTGTCGCTGCGCTGGGGTGAGGTGCGATTGGCTCAGCAGGTGAAATGCGCTGCAACAAAACCGAAAGGCTGTCGAGCATAAAGCGCACAATCCGTCGAGTGAGCACCAAGGTCAAGTGTTGCTCAACGCCCATGTTGATCCGCAGCACCATGCGGTCTTCAACATCGATGTAGTTGAGCTGAATTTGAGAGATTTCCATACACTCGCTTAAAAAAAACACCAAGAACCTTAAAGCAACATACTGGCGGCAAACGCTTGAACCAAACTTGGTGAATAATAGCCTGTGCGGCCAACCAACCAAACCAGAATTCAAACGACCTACCGCGTTGGCTGACTTGCCGTTTAACCTTTAAGTCCTGACCCAATGACCAACCGCGTCTATCGAACCGTCACCGTCGTGGGTGCTGCTCAAGTGATCTCGCATGCAGGCGCCTATTACCTACCCGCTGTAATGGCAGTCCCCGCAAGCCTTGAGCTATCGATCTCGAGTGCCACGGTGTATGCCGGCTTATCGCTCGCGCTCGCCGTCTCGGGGCTTGCCGGCCCCACGGCCGGAAAACTGGTGGATCGCTTTGGTGGCCGACCCGTGCTGATTGCCTCAAACTTATTGCTGGCAGCTGGGCTTTCGCTGTTGGCGCTTGCGCAAGGGCTCGGTCTACTGCTGCTGGCTTACGCGGTGTTAGGGTTAGGCATGGCCACCGGCATGTTCGAGGTCGCCTTTGCCGCAATCGTACGAATATTTGGCAAAAAATCACACAATGCGCTCGTTGGCGTCACGATGGTCGCAGGGTTTGCCAGCGTCGCGGGGTGGACAATCTCAGTGTTTGTCGAGGCACGTTACGGCTGGCGCGGGGCCTGTTGGTTTTGGGCAGCGATGAACGTACTCGTTGCGCTGCCCCTCAATATGTTGATCCCCCAAGCCTCTGACAGCGCTGATCCCGCCGCCCCTGCTGAGTCAAACATTCAAACTGCGCAGCCGAGCACAGCCGTGCACGACCCCAAGCGCGAAAAATACATCACCGTGTTACTGGCCTTTGTGTTCGCGTCAAGCGGCTTTATCAGCATGGGCATGATGTCACACTTACCGCGCTTGTTAGAAGGGGTTGGTGTGCCTCTCTTGGTCGCCTTTTCGATTGGTGCGCTAGTGGGCCCTGCGCAAATTACAGGTCGAATCCTCGACTTCGCGTTTCTGAGACGACTACATCCCTTAATTGGTACGCGCATTGCAGCGCTGGCACACCCGTTGGGTATCGCTGCGCTGGTGGTGTTAGGCGCCCCCTTCGCAGTGCTCTTTGTCATTTTGCACGGCCTGGGCAACGGCATTTTAATTATTGCCAAAGGCACCTTGCCCTTGGCTCTGTTTGGCCCGCAAGGCTTTGGGCGTCGTCAAGGGTGGCTCACCATGCCCGCCAAATTCGCACAAGCCATCGCCCCCTTCACGTTTGGCATAGCGTTAACGCAATGGGGCACCGGCGTGCTGTGGCTGACCTTTGGGCTGGCCATGTGCAGCTTTGCGGCGCTGTGCTTGATTGCAATTAAACCGCCTGCGTAACCGACGCGTGAGGTTTAATTTTTTTCAACACGGCTTTCAACGCGTTTTTCGCCTTTCGCTGGTCAAGGTCAAATTGCAAACCTGTCCAAAAATCATCTGAGGTTCCGAAGTAGCGCGAAAATCTTAAACCGCTGTCCGCCGTCACTGCGCGGGTACCAGCGATGATTTCGCCAATGCGGCGCTGCGACACGCCGATCTCTTTTGCTAAACGATATTGGGTGATGCCCAAGGGTTTTAAAAACTCTTCAACCAGAATTTCACCAGGGCTGGGATAGGCAACGGTTGGCATATTTACTCTCTTAGTGATAGTCGATCAATTCAACGTCTTGAGCATCACGCCACGTCCAGCTAAAACACAAGCGCCACTGGGCATTGATACGGATGCTGTACTGCCCGGCACGATCGCCACTTAGCAGTTCATGGCGGTTACCAGGCGGCACCTTTAAGTCATCGACTGTCGCCGAGCGATTCAGCATCGCAAGTTTGCGCATCGCAACCGCTTGAATATTGACAAAGCGGCGCACCGCTTTACCTTCAAATAAGGGTCGAGCGTCTTTGCAGCGAAAGGTTTGAATCATTTATTTAGTAACGAGATAAGATAGTAACATATGACGATAGTATTGTTATGCGATACTATGTCTAGAGAAGATGTCAATTCTGATCACTTTCAATCTGATCACTTTCAATTCAGAGCAACATTCGGACTTCTCACGGTGGATTGTTCTTGCCAAGCTTTACTTGAGATATCGGCCCCGCCTAAATACTCAAAAAACAATCCTTGTCCTTCGCCATGTGCTGTTGCATTTGAACCAATCGCATAAAGTAGGCACACTACGCCCTGAATAAATAAAAAATCAAACTAGGAGACCGCAGCCACCATGATGCTGCTTGAACACGACGCCAAGGTTTTGCTGGCGCAATTTGGTATTTCAATTCCAGTGGGAGTGCTCGCCAACCGCTCAACTCACCCAGCGGTGAGCTACCCCTGCTTTGTCAAAGTACAGATCCCCGTTGGGGGGCGCGGCAAAGCGGGCGGCATCGTCAAAGCCAACAATGCGTCAGAGCTTGAGCAGGCGCTGCACAAGCTGGTGGGCGCTACGGTGCGCGGCCATCGCGTGCACGAGTGCCGCATCGAGCAACCCGCCTCGGGGCAAGAGTGCTACGTCAGCCTGATGCTTGATCCCTCTTCAGGCAAAGTCATCATTTTGATGTCAGCAGAAGGTGGCGTTGAAGTTGAGCAACATTCCGCCGCCGGTGCCATGCTGCAGCAGCAAGCCAACTTTGAAATCAACGCAGTGAAACTTGCCGCGCAAGAACTTGCGCAACAACTCCCTAAGTTCGCACAAGCGGCATTAACCCAGGCGGCGCATCAGTTGTGCGATGCTTTATTTAAGCTCGAGCTCACCCTAACTGAAATCAATCCACTCTTCGTGCAACCCGACGGCAGCTGGATTGCCGGTGACGCAAAACTTGTGGCTGACGACAATGCCATCGAACGTCAGCCGCTATTACTCGCCTTATTAAAAGAGCGCGGTCATGCCTACCCTGAGGCCTCTCTAAAGATCGATCACGGTTTTGATTTTGTGCGACTCGACGAAGATGGCGATGTGGGTATGTTGACCACCGGTGCGGGCCTAAGCATGCAACTGGTCGATGAACTGACGCGCCGCGGCTGTAAGCCATTTAATTTTGTAGATATTCGCACGGGTCAATTTCGAGGCGAGCCTACCCGCTTAATTCAAGTGCTTCGCTGGATTGGCGAAGGTAAAAACGTCAAAGTGATTTTGATGAACTTCTTTGCTGGCGTCACTGACTTAGCAGAGCTCTCACGTCTGATTCTGATCGCGCTCGAACAAACACAGGGTATCAAAAGCCCAAGTGTGATTCGCGTAATTGGTAATGGTCTCGAGACAGCCATCGAGACGCTGACAAGCGCCAACGCTTCATTAGTCGTTGAAACTGATTTAGAGAAAGCAGTCGATCAAGTCGTCGCACTCGCAACGAGGCAAGCAGCATGACAACTCCTCTCTTCTCCAATGATCCTTTAGCACTTTTATTTGATCCGACTGCAGCGCTGCCTACCATTGTGCAGGGCATCACCGGCCGCATGGGGCGTAAGCATGCCGCCTTGATGCGCGCCTATGGCACGGATATCGTCGGTGGCACCGCACCCGCGGGCAGCAAGTCGGCTGACTTGAAAGACGTAGACGGTGCGCCTGTCTGTAGGTCTTGCGCTGAAGCCGTCAAGGCAACCGGCGCGGTGGCCAGTGTGGCGATGGTGCCACCCTTAGAAGTGCTCGCCGCCATCAGCGAAGCCGTTGCTGGCGGCATCAAGCTGATCGTGACCGTTACCGAGGGCATGCCCGTAGCCGATGCGATACGGGCCCGCGCGTTGGTGCAGGCAGCCGGAGCACGCTGGGTAGGTGCTTCGACCCCGGGCGTTGCTGTGCCTGGTCGCACCAAACTCGGTTTTATTCCGTCGGTGTCTTTACACCCAGGCTCGGTAGGTGTCATCGCCAAAAGCGGCACCCTGTCTTACGAAACCAATCACAGGCTGGTGGATTGCGGCCTTGGCCAAAGCGTATGGATCGGTGTTGGTGGCGACGCTTGCAAGGGCACACGGTTTGCCGAAGTGCTGCCTTTTTTTAATGTCGATCCGCGCACTAAGCAAATCGTTTTAGTAGGAGAAATTGGCGGCTCTGAAGAAGAAGAATTCGCCCAGGCCTTAATCGACACCAAGTGCACCAAGCCCACGTTCGCGGTGATCGCCGGACATGGCGCGCGCGAAGGCGTGGTGATGGGGCATGCGGGCGCGGTGGTGCATGGTAATACGGGTACCTTCGACGCAAAAAAACGTGCGCTCGAAAACGCAGGAGCTCGTGTTTTTGCGAGCGTTGACAATTTGATTAAAGCTATGCTGGCCGAGCATTAAACTAATCGCAAACCATCTGGTACTTGGCACTGACTAACTATTAGCCGCTTGGCAAGGATTTTAGCGCTGAACAACTGAGACTTGTTGGGATAATCATTTAACGCCGCCATTGCGCATTGAACACGTAGTGCAGTAACAAGCCTCTTATTTTAAAGCGG
>CAMCII010000308.1 GCA_945874505.1 Bordetella parapertussis
TGATTTGATCTTTGCTCAGGTCACGAAAAATACGCCTCAATTTGAACTGAGGCGTATTTTTCACTTAAAAACTATTCGTCAAAATTGATCAAATCTTAACGGTCAAGCGGCAGCAAGAATCGCGCGACGGTTGCGGCAACACAACCATCGAGGCCGCCAGATAATCATTCTGATTATTTTTTATACTTGCCAGTCAACTGCGGAGTGTGCACACCTGGCAATTTAGCGTCAGCGTGCTCAAGTCGTGTTTGACGACCCCAGGTACGCTTTAAGTCGTCGCGAATATTGAACGCTAAGCGACCCAGTCCTTCACACTCTAGCTCAATCTTGTCACCATCCATGAACGCGTTCAGACCACGATGATTAGTGCCTGTTGCCACAATATCGCCAGGCTCGAGAGTGTGAATCGAACTCACCCATTCAATGCAGCGCGGAATATTGTGCGCCATGTCATCGGTGTTGAAGTCTTGCATCAGTGTGCCATTGTTCCATAAGCGAATCTGCAATTTTTGCGGATTAGGGATCTCGTCGGCCGTCACAATGTATGGGCCGATCGGTGCAAAAGTATCGCGCGATTTCATTTGAAAAAACACGTTGCCTTCTGGCCCTAAACCACGCGCTGAGCCGTCGATAAAGTTGACATAGCCAAAGACATAATTCATTGCATCTTTCGCCGCGACATTTGTTGCACGCTTGCCAATCACCAAAGCGATTTCAGCCTCGCCCTCAAACACACTGGCCGCCACATCGGGTAGCACCATCGTGTCACCGTGACCGATAATCGCACCCGGCGCTTTTTGAAAGGCATTGATGGGCGCCGGTGAGGTACGTGTACCGTCTTCCATGTAGTTGACCGCCATGCAGTCAATGTTGCCAGGCTTAGGAAGCGGAGGACGAATACGCACCGAACTCACGGGCACGCCCGTAGCATTGCGAACCGCCTCTTCAATCTTAGGGCGGTAAGCGTCAAAGCGCTCAATCAATCCATTAATCAAATCATGGGGGCCCAGATGTGGGATGTCAGCCACGACAGCAGACACATCAACCACCTGGTCGCCTTTGAGAATGCCTAGTTTGAACTCATTAAAAAATAGAATCTTCATGTTGAGACGTCTCCGGGTTTAATTCTCGAATTTGGTATTAGCGTTCGAATCTGATGTTGGTTTTCAAATCTGTTATCAGCTTTTCTTAGCGCGTTCAGGATTGCCGCATGACTTACCAAACCTTCTACTAATGAATCAGCATACTGCTTTGGCGAAATGTGTGCCAATCGTGGTTCCGCCTGTAGAGCGATCGTCACTCGCCAATTGTTCACCCTGCGCGCCTGTTAACGTTTGCGCCATCACTTGGGCGACTAGCCACACACGTGTCCAAATGGCGGATAGAAATGAGGTGCCTCGCATAGACCTTTATGCTAGGATTAATCTTATACAAATAGCTTTGAAAAATACGTAGTTTGAGACAAAGCTGAAGTTGCATTGAGAAGCGGGCCAACGCTTGCTATATGCCAAACGATCGCTCAGATTCTCGTCGAATCTATGCATATTGATTATTGTGCAGATGCAGCAAATGCAGCCCTCCTCGGCTACCGCCACACCTTCGTATCGCCTTTGGTCGCAGTATCCTTAGGCTAGAGTGCAACGAACTTAAGTGTGCATACTGACGCGCATGATGTATTAGGAGAGTAGTCAGATGGATTTCGGTCATACCAAAGAACAAACACAGTTGCGCCGCGACGTGCTCGATTTTATTCGCAAAAACATGACCCCTGAGGTCTATGCAGAACTTGATGCGACCGAAGAGGCGCATGAGGCTGGCAAAGGCGAACGCCTGTCTAACAAACGCGGCCCGCTTGTGGCCGCGCTCTATCAAAAAATCGACGAACGCGGTTGGCTTGGCTATAGCTACCCTAAAGAGTATGGTGGCGCCGACGGCGATCGAGTCAGCCAAAATATTATCGAAGAAGAATTTCAACGAGCGGGCTTGCCGATCAGCTTGGTCGGTAGCGGCGCACCCGCCATCATGGCGGTGGGTACCGAACAGCAGAAGCAACACTATCTGCCAAAACTGATCAAGATGGAATACTCTTTCGCACTTGGCTTTACCGAGCCACATGCGGGCGCTGACTTGGCGGCGCTGCGCTGCCGAGCTATACGTGACGGCGATCACTTCGTGATCAACGGGCAGAAAATGTACACAACGTCTGCGCACCATGCCACGCACATGTATCTGATGGCACGCACGGATCCCGAAGCGAGTCGCCATGACGGAATTTCGATTTTTCTGTTTCCGATGGATACGCCGGGCCTCACGGTGCGCCCGCTTTGGACGATTCAAAACAATCCGCGTGCACCACGCGGCACCACGTACGGCGACGCGCGCACCAACGAAGTCTTTTTTGAAAACGTTCGGATTCACGAGTCGTGTTTGTTAGGGCGCGAAAACCAAGGCTGGCGTGTGGGCTCAATGGGCTTGAACCTTGATCGTGTCGGGGCTGCGCGCTACTTGCGCTCAGTGCGCCGCGACGAAGATATTGTGAATTGGGTCAAAGCCAATGACTTTGGCGGCTATGCGCCCAAAGACAATCCAGCCATTCGTGACAAAATTGCCGAGCTATGGATTGAAGCGCAAGTCTGTCGTTTGATGACCATGCGTAGCATGTCGATTGTTGAACGTGGCGGCAACTTTACCTACGAAGGTTCGGCTGAAAAAGTCTGGTCTCCAGAGCATGGTGTCAGAACCACCGAGGCGATCACGCAAATGCTTGGGTCGTATGGCACCTTGCTCAATGGTTCGCCGCATGCGGTTGAAAAAGGCGTCTTCGCACACAACACAATGGGAGCCTTTCAATCAGGCATCAACCACGGCAGCGTGCAAATCATGCGCGATCAAGTTGCCAAGCGTGGGCTTGAGATGCCCTCGATGCGTCGCGCCAAAGCGCCCGTCAAGTAGCCCGAGACCTTGGCACGAGAGCATTCAACACGGCAGTCAGTGAAGAACATATAGGAAACAAGATGGACGTGCTTTTAAACGATGAAGAACAGTTAGTGGCGTCAAGCGCGCGCGAGTTTCTTGAAGGAGAATGCTCGACCGCCTTGGTACGTCAAATGGAAGAAGACCCAATCGGGCATCCACCCGAGCTGTGGGCAAAATGCACCGAGATGGGTTGGACGGGTATGTGTTTAGCTCAAGAGTACGGCGGTCAAGCCTTACCTCTCACCTATTTGGGCCTCGTCATGCAAGAGGTGGGTCGCGCGATGGCCCCGATTCCGTTGCACAGCACTGCGGTCACCTCGCTCGCGATCCAGAAAGCAGGCACCAAGGCACAATGCCAAAGCGTATTGCCGGGCGTTTCAGAGGGCAAAACAATTCTGACTTGGGCCTTCTCTGAGCAAGATCCACGGTTCTTAGCTGAGACGGTCAAAACGACTGCCGTGGCGCAAGGCGATCACTTCGTGATCACCGGCAAAAAACTATTCGTGGATAACTTTGCGGCCTCCAATCAAATTTTAGTGGCGTGCCGTACCGCTCCAGCTTCTGCCACCAATGCGGGTCTTTCATTGTTTCTGATTGATTCGAACGCCGCCGGTATCTCTCATGCCAGACTGCGCACCTTAGCAAAAGATCAACAATGCGAAGTGATCTTTGAGCAGGTGCGCGTACCAAAAGCAAATATGCTGGGCGGCCTGAATCAAGGGTGGCCAATCATGCAAGACCTACTTGATCTTGCCACCGTCTTACTGTGTACCCAAATTCTAGGCGCCACGCGTATGGATGCAGAGATGGCGATTGATCACTCAAAGTTTCGGGAGGCCTTTGGCCAGCCCATCGGTGCCTTTCAATCGATTCAACATACGTGTGCCGACATGATTATCTCGATCGATGGTGGCGAGCTACTGGCTTACGAAGCACTTTGGAAAATGGATAACGGTATGCCTGCGCAAGTTGAAGTGTCGCAGGCCAAAGCCTTCTGTAATGACAAGTGCCCTGCAGTCTGTCGCAACTCGCAATCTATTCATGGCGGCATTGGTTTCATGATGGAGTTTGATTTGCATCTTTGGCTGCGTCGCGTAACAGCATGGTCGATGCGCTTGGGCACTAGTTACGAGCATCGTGAGCGCATTGCTCAAGCGTTATTGGATATGCCTGGACAAGTCGTTTTAGGGCAACCAGTTCCGGTGGAGACCAGAAGGCTGCTTTCTGCATCGATTTTTTAAAAATTAATATTATTTTCGAGATAAGAGTGATGAAATGTCTAGTTTGCGGTAAAGCGATTGACCTCGAAGGGGCCGAGTCCAAAACAGGTGAAACCGCCCACGGCGCCAAAGAAATTGATCCCTCAAAAGGGACCCGTCAATTTCATGATGGCGACTGGTATTACTTTGACACACTGAACTGTCGTAGTAAATTCACGATCAGCCCACAACGTTACTTAATACCAAAGGCTTAGCACATAAACGTCCGTCTACACCTTCTTACAGCGCAGATCGTGCACGAAGCGAAGTGCAATTCTGGCAAAAAATTGTGCAAGACGCTGGTGTTAAAGTGAACTAGTCAATCGTCAGCATCAGTCATTCTTTGTCAGTCAATTAGTCAGTCGTCAGCATCAGTCATTCTTTTTAAGTCAATTAGTCAGTAGTCCGCCTCAGTCATTCTATTACCATCCTGGGAGATTAAAAATGTCCGCCCTTTCCGACTCACTCAAAAAATATATCGGAATGAAATCCACGACTGAAATGGCGTGTGATTCCGTTGAACGTGGTGGCGTGCGCCGTTACGCACAAGCCATCATGTACGAAGATCCAATCTTCGATAAACCTTGTGCCAA
>CAMCII010000309.1 GCA_945874505.1 Bordetella parapertussis
TCTCACCTTTGATCGATCGGGTTGACGCCGCCGGTTTCAACACCCTCGTGATCACGGTTGACACACCAGCTTCATCGACTCGCGAGAATAATGTTCGTACCGGCTTCTCAACGCCGTTGCAACCTAACTTGCGTCTGGCTTGGCAGGGCTTGACCCACCCGCGCTGGTTGTTTGGTACGCTACTCAAAACACTATGGCATCACGGCATGCCTCACTTTGAGAACTCGTTCGCGACTCGCGGGGCACCCATCATTTCAGCCAATGTGGCGCGTGATTTCTCAGCGCGTGGGCAATTGAGTTGGGATCACGTGCGCGACATTCGTAAGCGCTGGAAAGGCCCCTTAGTCATTAAAGGGATCTTGCACCCTGCTGATGCTGCTCTTGCCCGGCAGTACGGCATGGATGGGGTAATCGTCTCAAACCATGGTGGTCGGCAATTGGATGGAGCAGTTGCACCTTTGCGTGTCTTGCCGCAGATCGTAGAACAGTTCAAAGACGGCCCCGTCATGCTCGATAGTGGCGTGCGGCGCGGTAGCGACATGATGAAGGCCTTGGCCTTGGGTGCGCGCAGTGTGTTTTTAGGGCGACCCTTTAATTATGCAGCGGCAGTCGGTGGACCAGAGGGTGTTGCCCATGGGATTTCACTGCTGCAACAAGAGGTCATGCGTAATATGGCAATGATGGGGATCAATCAGCTCCGCGAACTGACCCCCGAGTCGTTGTTGTATGTGGGGCGTTCGGCTCGTTAGAATATCGTGAGCTAACAAAAAAAGCGCGCGGTTTTCGAAGACCGACAGCAGGTCAATCTTTCGAAGACTGTGGCCTCTTTTAAAAAAGATAAATGTAAACACTCAAAGATCAAGCAAGTCGAGTATTACTTCTTTCGATTTTCACAGGTTCAACACACTTTACCGGAGTAGACATGTCACAACTCGGATTCGCGATTCATACCCACAAACATACGGTCAGTGATGCAACACTCAAGCGTTTTGCGAAACTCGCGGTCGCCAATATCAGCGATGTGATGAGCCGTACAAACGGCACAGTTGATTTACGCCCCTTTCATAAGGGCGGAAAAATCTTGGGCCGTGCCTTTACAGTCAAAACGGCGCCTGGTGACAATCTGATGGTGCATAAAGCGATTGATATGGCTGCTCCAGGCGACGTGATTGTGGTTGACGCGGGTGGCCCGCAACGTAACGCCATCATCGGTGAAATTATGTCTACGCTTGCAGCGAGTCGAAAGATCGCAGGCATGGTGATTGACGGCCCAATCCGCGATGTCGATAGCATTAGTAAAAATAAATTTCCAGTGTTCGCACGTTCAGTCTCGCATCGTGGCCCCTACAAAGAAGGGCCAGGTGAAATCAATGTGACAGTATCGATCGACGGCATGGTTGTGCACCCAGGTGACATCATTGTGGGTGACGATGACGGCCTGTTTGCGATTCGTCCTGAAGGTGCTGATGCGTTGGCCAAGCTGGTTGAGGCGGTTGAGAAAAAAGAAAAAAATATTCTTGCGCAAATAGCAAAAGGTACCCTCGATCGCTCTTGGGTAGACCAGGCATTACGTGCCAAGGGTGTTTTGAAATAACTCGATTTGAGGCCCTGCTCGACTGAGGTCGGGAGGGCTCACTTCCTCAAAAGTGCTCGTTGCCGTAGGCGGCAGGTTGAAGGTGGCGGGTTGAAGGCAATCACAAAAATTCAAGAATTATTTTGAGAGACAACATGAAAAAGCAAGTCGTACGTTTTGATTTCTGGATAAACCCTGTGTTCGATCAGCATCTGAAAGGCGTCGCTGATATTGATCTCACCGTTTGTCGCTATTCGGATGATGAGAAGAAAACGCTCGAGGTATTTAAAAATACTAACGTGTATCACATCTGCGCAGCGCGCGATGAGGTGCCACCTCAGTGGTGGGTGAATGACGACTTGCTTAAAAAGAGCCCGAACTTGTTGTGCGCCTCGGCCTCGGGTGCCGGCTACGATCCGATTGATTTGGCGGCCTGTAACCGCCACGGCGTGTTGGTGGTGAATCAATCGAGTTGCAATGCCGACTCGGTTGCTGAACATGCGATGGGTTTGTTGTTGTCGGTGAAGCATCGCATTACAGCGTGTGATCGCATCATGCGTGCCAACGCCTACACCACCCGCGAAGACTTGATGGGCAACGAGATTCGTGGCTTGACACTTGGTATCGTTGGGCTGGGCAATATTGGCCGACGCGTGGCTCAACTGGCCAAGGCGTTTGGGATGAACATCATTGGCCATGACCCATTTTTATCTGACGAAGAGATTCAGGCACGTGGCGCAAAGTCGGTGAGCTTCAACGAGTTGCTCAAGCAAGCGGATGTGATCACCGTGCATTGCCCACGTTCGCCAGAAACTTTAAACTACTTTGGTGCTGAGCAATACCGTGCTATGAAAAAAGGTGCTGTGTTTATGTCAACAGCGCGTGGTGGTATCCATGACGAAAAGGCGTTATACGAGGCCTTACGTGATGGGCACTTGTCGGGCGCAGGGCTGGATGTGTGGTCGGTTGAACCTCCGGCACAAGATAACCCTTTGCTGTCTTTACCCAACGTGACGGCAACCTATCATATTGCGGGTGTGACCCACGAGGCGCGACGTAATGCGGCCTCGATGGCGGCCGAGCAGATTGAGGGCATGCTCAAGGGGCAGCGGGCTCCTCGCATGGCTAATCCTGAAGTTTGGCCGGTGTTTCTTGAGCGCTACAAGAAGATGTTTGGCTAGCCTTTTTTTATGTTCTCAGTGGATAATCTACTAGGGTTGGGTTGTGCAGGGGCGGCAATTGTTCGACCGCCTCCGATCGACGCTGCAGAGCTGGCTGCCTGCGTGGCACTCAAGCGATGACATGACGATTGAACGCGATTTCTTAAAAGACGTTAAACGTGGCACTTAAAAATACGGGATGTTAACGATGAAAAATTTTCTGAAGAAGTTCGTCCAGCAGGGTTTAATTAGTAGCGTGGCGTTGTTGGGATTGACTGCAACGGCAAGCGCTGCGGGTTACCCCGAGAAGCCCATTACGATGCTCGTGGCCTATGGGCCAGGTGGTGGCACCGATTTAATCGCTCGTTTGATCGCGCCCTATGTTGAAAAATACCTGGGCAACGATGCGCGAATTGTCGTGAGCAATAAGGCGGGGGCAGGTGGTGCGATCGGGTTTACAGAACTCGCAAGGGCCACACCCGACGGCTACACCATCGGCTTTTTGAATACCCCCAATTTGATTTCGATTCCAATTGAGCGTCAGGCCAACTATACCTGGCGGGGTTTTGATCTGATCGGCAATTTGGTAGACGATCCTGGTGCGTTCACTGTGAACAGCGCGAGCCCCATGAAAGACCTAAAAGACCTCGTGGCTTACGCGAAGGCAAACCCCGGTAAAGTCACCGTGGGCTCGACAGGCGTTGGTTCTGATGATCATTTAGCGATGCTGTTTTTTGAACGCGCTGCAGGCGTCAAACTGACGCACATCCCGTACAAAGGATCGGCCGAAGTGCGTAGCGGTATTCTGACCGGGCAGTTAGTGGTTGGGGCGATCAACGTCGGAGAAGCGCTGCAATTCATGCAAGGTGGCGCCCCAATGCGTATGTTGGGTCAGATGTCACTTAAGCGCACAAACTTGGCGCCTGGTACCCCCACGTTTGCAGAGCAGGGGTTTCAGATGGAGAGCGCGTCGCTGCGTGGGCTTGCGGCACCGAAAGGATTACCCGCTGACGTTCGTGAAAAACTGGTCAAGGCTGTTGGCCAAGCCGCTGCCGATCCAGGCTATTTAAAACAAGCTGCCTTGCTGTTTGCCCCTGTGCGCTACCTCGCCCCGGCGGCTTACGAAAAAGAATTGATCTCAACTGAAAAAGATTTGCTTCAGTTATGGAAGGTCGCGCCCTGGAAAGAGTAAATCTGCGCGCTGCACCTCAAACCAACCTCGCAGCCCGTTTGAAAGCCTAAGGCTGGCTGCAGGTTGTTCAAAGTCGGCGCGCGTCAGTACGGCTTCTCGTACTTGATGGGTGCTTAACAAATGCTCTCGCATGACACCGCCCAGTAAGCCGCAGGCTAAGGGCGGCGTCACCCAGTCATTGTCTTGCTTAATGTAAATATTTGAGCGACTGCCTTCGCATAACTCAGCGCGTTCGTTGACAAATATCAAATCAAAAAAATCGTGATTTGCGGTGAGCCACTCAGTTGTTGGGTCATACCAAGGGCGGTGGGTTGTTTTGTGTTGAAGCAGTGACTCATGGCTATCAAGCGTGAGTGGTGCAAGCGCAACCAAGGGGCGTGCCTGCAGCGCAGGTAACGGTGTGGCTGTAATTTGAAACTCACCGTTGGGTGTCATTAAGAGGCGCACCCGCGTGTTCTCAGTTGTCACTGTCATCTTCAATAGCGCGTTTTGAATTGCTTGCTCAACGGCGACGCGGCCAGGCCAGTGAAACCCCAGGCTCAGTGCAGACGTTTGCAGGCGTTGCAAATGCCCGATCAGCAGTGGGATTTGACCTTGCGAATCGGCACGCATGGTTTCAATTAATTCAAAGCGGTGGCACTCGTTGTTCATTTTGTTCGGCAGTGTTCAATAACGATTCGAGCTTTCCAGTGGCATTCGTCCCACTCAAGTGCTGCGACCGAGTCGTGCACGATCCCGCCGCCCACGTGATACAAGCCGCTGCCGTCTTGCTTGAGTAGCAGCGTGCGAATGGCGACATTCAGTGAGAAATCACCATTAGGCGCGAGCCAACCAAGACTGCCACAATACAAGCCACGTGCTTGCGTTTCAGTTTGTTGAATACGTTTCATCGC
>CAMCII010000310.1 GCA_945874505.1 Bordetella parapertussis
TTTCACCCAATGTCTTATGATTGATATCTCTTGTTTGGTGTCTTTTGTTTGATGCCCGTTACCCATTGCTTGTTGCCTGGCACTTCGCTATTTCAATATCTTAGCCTGTCTCTCTAAAGGAAACTTCCATGTCGACTGCTCCGCTTGAACCTGTGCGTTTTACCCCCATCGCAACCGAGGATCTCACGCCCGAACAACAAGCGGTCATGAAGCTCTATCGCTCGGGTTGGCAAGCACAATTAACAGACTTGCCCAAACATCATTGGATGACCTTGCGCTCGCCTAAATTTGCCGCGGTTGTCACGCCGGTCAGTAATTATTTTCGCAATGAATCTTCACTACCCGCGCGCTTAAATGAGTTTGCGATTTTACTCACAGCACGCCACATGGAGTCTCAATTCGAATGGGGCTTACACAGCAAGTGGGCTGTCAGAGACGGCGTGTCGCCTGCAGTGGTCGACGCGTTACCGCGCGGCGGTAAACCTGCAGGCCTGCAGGCTGATGAAGATATTGTGTACGACTTCGTCACTGAACTTCTTGATACAAAACGCGTCAGCGCCGCCGCCTTTAAACGCGCGAAAACACTACTGAGCGATCAGCAATACTCTGATCTAGTCTGCGTTGTCGGCTACTACACCATGGTATCAATGGAAATCGCAGCGGCCGGGGTTGACGTGCCTTCTTGGGCAGACACCGTCGCAGCAGCCAAGGCGCGTGCCTAAAGATTTTGGCTGATGAGTGTGATCTCGAGCCAAGACGGCTCGAGATCAGCGCTTACCTCGTAGGCTCAGTCCAATTGCTTCAGACGCTGAGACTTTCATCTAAGTTGTGCCGCATCAACCCTTCGCAGCCGCAGATTTTTTCTGTGTCTGCGCAGCGTGCTTAGACTTCATATAGTTTGAAAGCGTCGTTTTTTGTGGCGTTGACAATCCATCCCAGAAGGCCAGCCACTTTTGCTGCACGGCATCCATTTTGGCTTCGATCGTGGTGCGCATGGTCTTTTGCTGAGCCATGACAGCCCTTGGATCAACGATGTCTCTTTTCAACTGCTCTTGCATCGCTTTACGCTGCTCAGCCCGCAACGACTGTTTAGTAGCCTGTAACTCTTTACGCGCAGCCTGTGCAGTATCGAACTGCGCCTGTTGGGCTGGCGCTAAGGCGAGCTGATCAATCACGGCTTGAGGGATTTGCCCCATCGGGCCTTCGCTGCTTCCTTTCGCTGCAGCCTGATGTTGACGATGCATACTGCCATGTGGGCCAGCACCTTGAGGGGGCACACTCGTTTGCGCCAAGGCGCTTGCTGCGACGATTGTGAAACCTAAACCTGCAATGAGTGAACGAGCTGAAATGTATGTCATGGCGTGAACTCCTGTGTGATTACGCAACCACATCTTCACACGCCACTCGTTTCAACAATGTTTCGAGTCGAACCTCATCTGTTTCAGATGATTTCGACTCGAAATGACGCTACTTACCACGCATCGTATCGGGTAACCAGGTCACAATCTCAGGATACACGGTCAAGATCGCGATGACGATCAACATCAAAAACACATAGGGTGTTGAACCCGCAACGATCTCTGAAAACTTCGCACCACCAGAGATACCGTGAATGGTAAACAGATTCAAACCCACGGGCGGAGTGATCTGCCCGAGTTCAATCAAGATCGTGATAATGACGCCCAACCAGATCAGATCAAAACCAAAGATCTTGATCACAGGCAAGAGCACCGGCAAGGTCATGTAGATCATCGAGATGCCATCGACAAAACAACCCAGAATGATATACAGCACGACCAAAATGAAGAAGAACTCCCACTTGCTGAGACCAAGGCCAACGATCCACTCACTGATCTCGCGGCTCACCCCTGAAAATGTCAAGGCCGTCGACAAAATCTGCGCACCGATAATAATCATCGAGACCATACAGGTCGTCTTAACCGTTGACATCACCGAGTCGCGCAACACCGGCCAAGTCAGCTGGCGATAGCCCGCTGCCATCACTAAGGAGCCCGCCGCCCCAACCGCAGCGGCTTCGGTCGGAGTGGTTAAGCCCGAGTAAATGCCACCGAGCACCAACACCAAGAGCGACACAATCGGCATCACATCCCAAAAAGGGTTCGATTTAGCCGACAGAAGCTCAGACGCCTCTTTCAGTTTTGCATCAGGAACAGGCGCGATGGATGGATTTCTGTACACCATGACTGCGATATAGGTCATAAAGACCAGACTCATGAACAAGCCAGGCACAATCCCCGCAATAAACATGCGGCCCACTGACTCTTCAACCAATGCGGCATACAGCACCATTACAATGGAGGGGGGAATCAAAATACCCAACGTACCGCCAGCCGCTAACGAACCATACACGTAGCGAGACTGATAGCCTGCCTTTTTAAGCTCTGGAATGGCCACCGTACCTACACTGGCTGCCGTAGCAACGCTCGACCCACTGACAGCTGAGAAAATCGCGCAGGCGACAATGTTGGCATGCAACAAGCCGCCAGGTAGTTTATGCAGAAGCTTCACAATCCCAGCGTAAAACGCTTTGCTAGTACCGCTACGCAGAATCACCTCGCCCATTAGCAAAAACATGGGCACCGCAATCAAAATATAGCTATTGGCATTGTTCCAAACGACCGAGCTTAAACCGAGTAACCCGACCCACCCTTTGGTCATCATGATGACAATGACGCCAACAATTCCTAGCGCAAACGCGGTCCATTGGCCAACAAACAAAAAAACGCCTAGTGCTATAAATAAAACTGCAATGACAACTTCTGAACTCATGACAATCTCACTAGGGTAGATTTTTGAATTTTGTGAATGTGAAAATTGCTAGCTGCAAGGTTAAGACCCCACAGCCAAACACCACAAAGCTCATCGGTACCCACTCGGGCGTTTGCAAAATCGATACAGCACGTACGTCTTGCTTGTAGGCATACGCAGTATGCAGAATCAAAAAATAGGTCAGAATGGCAGAGAAGATCAGTGCCGAAATCGTAATCAACGCTTTGACCCAGAAAAAAGCCAGCCCTTTTAGTTTGTCATAAAGCAATTCGATACGAATAAAGCCACCTTCTTTTAAAGAATAGCCAAGCCCCAAAAAAATCACGGCCGCGTTCAAATAACCAGCATATTCATCGGCAATTTGCGTCGAATGCCCAAACATCCGCGAAATCACTTCAACACACACCAGCAACAAAATCAAAACTGTCGACACGCCCGCCAGATAGCCCGTGCCTTGAACAATTTTTGACGCGATCCGTGACACCATGATCAATACCTATTAGCGGTTAAGGACTGCGCGAATTTCTTTCACAGCAGCCACAGCGTTTGGCCCTTGCGCTTCGGCCCAAGATGTCCAGTAAGGCTTCATCAACTCGGTGAGCTTGTTGACCTGGTCTTGTGGTGGCACAAACAAATCGACTTTGAATTTGGTTTTCAAAATTTCAAGATCGCGAGTTTCGTCTGCCGCATTTTCACGCGTCATCTTGGGGCCCCACTCTGCAGCCACTTTATCCAACGCAGCCCGAACTTCTGGCTTTAGCTTTTTGTAGGCATCGATGTTGACCATAATGTAGTCTGGGCCGCCCGCGTGAATACCAGGGATATAACCCCAGTTCACAAACTCACTCCATTTAGCACCGACCACATTAAAGCCCGCAGTCATAAAGCCATCCACCACTCCACGCTCAACAGCCAAGGGCACCTCGGCTAACGTCAAAGACACTGCCGAGCCACCTAAGCGCTTGAGCATCTCGCTTTGCTTGCCGTCTGTTGTGCGAAATTTTCGACCAGCAAACTCTTCGATCGATTTAATTTGCGGACCACGACCAAAGAGGTTTTGTGGTGGCCACGAGAAATAAAACAAAGTCTTCACGCCCGCTTTTTCAAACTCAGGCTCAGCATATTTTTTAATAATTGGCCAAACTTTATCCAGCTCATCAGAATTACGCACAAGCAAGGGCAAGTTTGCCACTGAGGCCAAAGGTGTTGAACCAGAGATAAAACCCGAGTAGCCCTCGCCCATTTGCACTTGTCCGGTACCCGTTGCGCGCACCACTTCAGTTGCCTTGAAAGGGAACTCGCCAGCGGGCCGCACGGTGATGATCAGCTGGCCCCCAGTTTGTTTGCGAACCTCTGCGGCAAACTCACCGAGCCGCAGGGTGATGGGATGGCTGGCGCCAGGAAACGCATACATATCCCACTTGGTTTGCGCCGACACGGGCGACAACAGACTAAGCCCCGCGAACAGCAACGCGAGTTTAAATATTGATTGAAGACGACGCATGACTTCTCCTTGAGGTAAGACTTGATTTACAAAATGTACCTATGCGACCACAATTTGCTGCCGCACACAAAGACTGACGAGAACAGATATAACGATGTCTTAGTTTTTTTGCAGGTCACGATTGTGAAAGATTGTGGTCTGCGTTTATATTCTGAGAAAACTTTTAACGTCTAGCGGTGTTACTGTCAAGTTAATACGAACGTTCGAGAGGCAGTGGATTCCCTAGGTGCGAATCAGACTAGGGGTGATTGAACCTAGAGAATACATAAGCTAGACACCGCTGGAATCAAGCTGTTAAAAGATCAAATGATTCAAAGATCAATCACTTTACAAACAAGGAAGACAACACATGCGCGACTATCTAGCCTGGCGACTGGCGTTTGGCGTCACAACACCTTCGACCAATACCGTCGTTCAGCCCGAATACGATGACATGCGCCCTCCAGGAGTCACGAATCACCTGGGGCGCATGGTCATCCCTGACATGGCGATCAATAACAATGCTGATTTCGATAAGTCA
>CAMCII010000311.1 GCA_945874505.1 Bordetella parapertussis
CCTTAAACAAAGCAGCGCACTGAGTTAACACAATGTATGTTTGCCCCATTTGCTGGTGCACGCGCGAGGCGTTAGGCGAACGGTGTCGTGTGATCAAAACAGAGCTGCGACGCCAAACATCGCAAAAATTCCAAAACCCACAGCCACAATCCCCAGGCCACCCGCTAACCACGCCAGCATCATGACGTTTGTGATGATCGCAGACGAGGCCAATACAATCGCCACCTGCAACACGCCAGACGAAATCTCTAGGTTGTGATACTTGTGGTTGGCAAGATTGCCCAGTGCTTGTGCTTTTTTTGCACGCTCGGCAAGTTCTTTACGACCTTCGCCGGTGTCTGGCTCAGTGTCGTAACGCTTGGAAGCCGCCGCCCATTTTTTTATCTGCTCGGCAACTTTTGGATCTGCCGCGTTTGGGCTGATTTGTGCCGATTGTAAAGCGACGTCAGTGGTAGTTTTGCGAATCGACTTTGCTTGAAAAAATGACCATAAGTTAGACGCCTCAACCTGTTTGGTAATCACCTCGGTCTGATACGCTTTACTTAAGGTTTCGCTGATGGCTAAAAAAAGTGCCAGTACGGCAATGACGAGTGCAATTTTTTTATTTGAGGGGTCAACCTGCCCGTGTCCTGACATGACTGTGTTCCTTAGTGGCTTTGTGGTTGGTGAGCTTGGCTCAATAGTTTTTCGGTATAGGCAATTGCGATGGCGGATAAGACAAAGGCCAGATGAATGATCGTTTGCCACATCAGCGTGGACTCTTCAATGCTGGGCGCATTAATAAAAGTCTTGAGTAAGTGAATCGATGAAATCCCGATAATCGCTGTTGCAAGCTTGACCTTTAACACCCCTGCATTGACGTGTGATAGCCATTCAGGCTGATCGGGATGATCTTTAAGGCCCATGCGCGAGACAAAGGTTTCCCAGCCCCCAACAATGACCATCACTAGCAGGTTTGAAATCATGACGACGTCAATCAAACCCAGCACGATCAGCATGAGTTCGGTCTCGGTGACCGATTTTTCGACGCTCATCGCGGTGATCAGGTGTACGAGCTCTTTCCAGAATTGCCAGACGTAAACGCCCTGCGCGACGATTAGCCCAATATAGAGAGGGGCTTGAAGCCACCGGCTCATGAAGATCCAGCGCGGCAGCAATTTTAAAGTTGAATTGTTTTTGTTCATTGTAAGTGTTTCAAGTGTTTCAAGTGTTTCAAGTGTTTCAAGTGTTTCAAGTGTTTCAAGTGTTTCAAGTGTTTCAAGTGTTTCAAGTGTTTCAAGTGTTGAGAGGTTCAAGCTTTAAATAGTTCAAGTTTCGATTAGTTTAAGTTTCGATTGATTCAACCTTTAAATGGTTCAAATTTCGAGAGTTTCAAGCTTTAAATGGTTCAAGCCTCGAGTGGTTTAACTTTCGAGTGGTTCAAGCTTTAAATGGTTTAAGTTTCGATTTGCTCAAGCTTTAAGTCGTTCAAGCTTTAAGTGGTTCAAGCTTTAACTATTTATAGTTTTGAGTCGATCAAGTTTCAGGAGATCAAGCTTTAAATATTTTAAGTTTGGAGTGTTTCAACTTAAGTAGGATACGTGCCGGGCAATAAAATACTTTTATCGACCGTTTCAATGTCGGTGCGACCACAAAATGCCATCGTCAGGTCAAGCTCTTTATGTAAGATTTCAAGTACTTTTCTGACACCAGTTTCACCCATCGCACCTAAGCCATACAAAAAGGCACGCCCGATATAACAACCTTGCGCGCCAAGCGCACGCGCTTTTAAAATATCTTGACCGCTGCGCACACCGCCATCCATGTGAATTTCGATTTGTTTGCCAACGGCTTCTACGATCGCAGGTAATGATTCGATGCTCGAGGCAGCACCATCAAGTTGACGGCCTCCATGATTGCTGACGATCAGAGCATCGGCCCCGCTATTAAGTGCCATGCGCGCATCTTCGACGTCTTGAATGCCTTTCAAGATCAGCTTGCCACCCCAAAGTTTTTTAATCCAAGCTACGTCATCCCAATTCAGGCGCGGGTCAAATTGCGAGGCGGTCCATTCGCTGAGTTTGCTCATGTCGCTAACACCCTGCACGTGCCCAACGATATTGCCAAATTGGCGATTTTTGGTACCAAGCATCCCTAGCGCCCAGCGTGGCTTGGTCGCAATATCGATCATATTGGCCAAGGTCATCTTGGGCGGGGCGCTTAAGCCGTTTTTGAGATCTTTGTGGCGCTGCCCCAAAATTTGCAGATCAAGGGTTAAGACCAGTGCCGAGCAGTTGGCACGCTTTGCACGCTCAACCAGGCGCTCGATAAAGTCGCGATCTTTCATCACATAAAGTTGAAACCAAAAGGGATGATGGTTGGTGCCCTCGGCCACGGCTTCAATCGAGCAGATGCTCATCGTCGAGAGGGTAAAAGGGATACCAAACTCTTTCGCGACTTTGGCGGCAAGAATCTCTCCGTCGGCGTGTTGCATGCCAGTTAGGCCCGTTGGGGCGATTGCCACAGGCATCGCGACTTTTTGCCCGATCATTTTGCTGACGGTTGAGCGGTTTTCCATGTTGATCAAAATGCGTTGACGCAATTTGATTTTTTGAAAATCACTTTCGTTGGCGCGGTAAGTGCTTTCTGTCCATGAGCCTGAGTCTGCGTAGTCGTAAAACATGCGCGGTACGCGCTTTTTTGCTAAAACGCGCAGGTCTTCGATGTTGGTGATCACGCTCATGGGGCAGGTCTCCGCTGACTGTTGGCCATCGCTAAATTCGTGGCGTAGTTTAACGGAATGTACAGAAATCCTCCCCCTTTTAAAAATACTTGTCATCTTGCGCGGGGTTTGCTCTGTCGTGGTACGCTGCATTCACGTTTTTAGGCCCTCGTGCGATCTTAAAAAGAGTCTTGCTATGACAGTACAACATGCCCCAGAGCACCTGATTGATTCTCGCTATGCGATGTGGCGACTCATCAAGTCGCTTGTCATTATGGTGATGGGCAGCAGTTGTATGTTCATTGTTTCGGTCGTGTTGCCCGAAGTGCAAGCAGAGTTTGGTGTGTCACGCTCAGAGGCTTCATTACCGTCAACGCTGTTGTGGATTGGCTTTGGTGCTGGCGGCTTAATGATGGGGCGTGTCGCTGATCGCTGGGGTGTCTGCACCTGCTTATGGATCGGCGCAGCGGGTTTACTGATTGGTTTTGTCTGGGCGGCGAACACCACTGATATCCTTGTGTTTGCAATCGTACACGGCTTATTTTTAGGCTTTTTAGGCGCCTCTGCCACGTTTGCCCCCTTGGTGGCAGACACCTCGCTGTGGTGGAACAAACGCCGCGGCATTGCGGTCGCGGTGTGTGCCAGTGGCAATTATCTCGCCGGTGCGATTTGGCCACCCTTGACGCAATGGGGCGTTTCGACCATTGGCTGGCGCGATACCTATATCTGGCTGGGCTTGGTCTCTGGCATCAGCATGGCCTTGTTGGCTTTTTTGATGCGTCGCCGCCCGCCCTTAGCGCAGGTGTCTGTCTTGGCGAATAATCTGGTTGCGGGGGTAACCAGGCCCTTTGGCCTGAATATTAATCATGCACAGTTTTTGATGTGCCTAGCTGGTCTGGCGTGTTGCGTTGCGATGTCGATGCCTCAGGTGCACATCGTGGCGTACTGCGCTGATCTAGGCTATGGCCCAGCCCGAGGTGCCGAAATGTTGGCGCTGATGCTCGGTTGCGGCATTATTAGTCGGCTGATCTCGGGGGTGATTTGTGACCGTATCGGAGGCATCCGCACCCTGTTGTTGGGTTCGGCCTTGCAAGGCGTTGCTTTGTTTATGTTCTTGCCTTTTGATGGGCTCGTATCGCTCTACTTAATTTCTGCTTTATTTGGTCTGTTTCAGGGCGGCATCGTGCCCTCTTACGCAATCATCATTCGCGAATATTTTCCAGCGGCCGAGGCTGGCCGACGGGTGGGCTCGGTGATCATGTGCACCATGTTTGGGATGGCCCTTGGTGGCTGGATGTCGGGTAAGATTTTTGACTTAACCGGCTCGTATCAAATGGCAATGGTCAACGGCATGCTCTGGAATTTGCTGAATCTGGCGATTGCGGGCTTCTTGTTTTGGCGAGTGCGCCAAGCAGTACGCAATTAAGTTAGGCCTAAGTCGCTTTTGTCAAAAGTTGCTTAGACCTCATCGCAACCGTTTAATCGGCACGTTAGCTTTGCCTATGCCGACTCGGTATAGCGCTTAGCAAGCACGGCCCGGTAGCGCTGCTCGAGTTCATCGAGGCTGGTGATACTGATCCCCAAGTCGCGCACCAGGCCGTCTTGAATACCGTAGACCCACCCATGCACAGTGACTGTTTGGCCGCGCGACCACGCGTCTTGTACGCTGGTGGTTTGGCAAACGTTCACGACTTGCTCAATCACGTTGAGCTCGCATAGGTGATCAAGCCTTTGCTGGCCGTTCACGACTCGCCCTAGGTATGAGCTGTGCTTATCATGCACATCTTTAACGTGACGAATCCAGTTGTCGGCGAGGCCAACGCGAATATTTTCAAGGGCAGCCCGAACACCGCCGCAGCCATAGTGTCCAACCACGATAATATGCTTGACCTTGAGCTGATCGATTGCAAACTGAATCACAGATAAGGCGTTTAAATCAGTATGCACCACCACGTTGGCGATGTTGCGATGAACAAAGACCTCACCGGGTGCTAACCCGGTGATTTGATTGGCGGGCACGCGCGAATCAGAGCAACCGATCCAAAGATATTCGGGTGACTGCTGATTGGCCAGACGTTTAAAAAAGTCGGGGTC
>CAMCII010000312.1 GCA_945874505.1 Bordetella parapertussis
GAAGGTTTGCCCACGGGGCGTCGACGTAAGGCTGCCTTTGCGCTGGGGATTGGTTTGATGTTGTCGGTGCTTGACGCCTCGATGTCGAACGTCGCTTTGCCCTCCATTGCAAAAGATTTGAATGAATCAGCGGCGTCGGTCGTATGGATCGTCAACGCGTATGGCTTGACTGTTGCCATGATGTTGTTCCCGATGGCGGCAATTGGTGAGCGGATTGGTTTTAAGCTGTTGTTTCGTTTTGGTTTGCTGCTGTTTACCAGCGCCTCGATTGCGAGTGCCTTGGCGCCGACCCTGCCGTTACTATTGATTTGTCGTGTCGTGCAAGGGCTTGGTGGTGCGGCCATCATGTGCTTGTTCGCTGCTTTGCTCCGGCATATTTATCCGCCACATCTGATCGGACGCGGGATTGGCTGGAACTCGATGACAGTCGCTGTGTCATCGGTGATGGGGCCGTCATTAGGCGCTTTTATTTTGTCGCTAGCGAGTTGGCACTGGATCTTTGCGTTCAACATCCCCATGGGGCTACTGGCTTTGTTGGGTGTTAAGTATTTGCCAGATGTTGCGCCCATCAAATCCCGGTTTGACTGGGTATCTGCCCTGTTAAGCATGACCACCATTGGTTTGCTCATTATCGGGATTGATTTTTTAGCAACCTACACCTGGCAGGCGGTGATTTTGATTGCGCTCTCGGTTTGCGTGGGCATTTTGTTGATTCGTCGCTCAAGCGCGCAGCCGGCTCCGCTGTTTCCGGTCGACTTGTTTCGCATCCCCGCCATGCGTTTTGCGTTGGCAGCCTCTGCCAGTACCTTTTCGGCGCAGATGGCGACCTTTGTCTCGTTACCTTTTTATTTACTGACAACGTTGCAGCGCCCACAAATGACGGTTGGTGTGCTGCTAGCGGGTTGGCCAGTAGGGGCCGCAATGATCGCTGCCATCGCGGGCCCGCTGTCTGACCGTTTTCCTGTTGCAATCTTAAGTGGGATCGGTGCGGCGGCGATGGCGCTGGGTTTAACCCTGATTGCCTTCATGCCGGCAACGGTAGATAACACTTGGTTATTTTTTGCGATGATGTTGGCAGGGGTGGGCTTTGGTTTTTTTCAAACACCAAATAATCGCGTATTGATTGGCGCTGCACCACGCAATCGTGCAGGTGCCTTAGGCGGCTTACAGTCAACCACACGTGTATTCAGTCAGACCTTTGGCGGTGCGGTCGTGGCGATGGTGTTTAGTATGGGTTTTTCGATGGGGCCCTTGCTGGGCCTGTGGGTCGCCATTTGCTTTGCCTTGGTCGCGGTGAGTGTCAATGTGATTCGGTATCGACAAGCGCCGCACTCGGGCCAAAATGGGTGAGATGGCCCTGCGCATTTTGCAGATCAACACCGAGCGCGGTTGGCGCGGCGGCGAACGGCAGACGCTATTGACCGCGGTTGGTCTACGCGCGCGAGGCCACGACGTTGAGTTGCTGTTGCGCAAAGGTAGTGTATTAGCCGAACGGGCGCGAGCGCTTGGTTTGGTGGTGCACGCTGCGGGCGGTGGCTTTAGTTTTGGCTGTTGGCTAGCCTTACACGGTAAGCGCTACGATGTGTTGCATGCGCAAACCGCTAAGGTGGTGGCCTGGGCGGTTGCAGTCGCACCCGCGTATCGACGTCCGTTGGTGTTTTCGCGTCGAACAAGTTTTCCGGTCGGCGCGGGCGGTTGGCTTACGCGCCTGAAGTGGCGCAGGCTGGATCAAATGGTGGCGATCAGCGAAGCGGCAGCTCAGGCACCTCGCGCGCTCGGTGTGTCAACGCTAGTGATCCCAAGCGCGGTCTTGCCCATTGCTGCCGATGCCACACGCATCCAACATTTTTTGAAGTACAGGGCACTCGAGGGTAAGCGCTTGATCGGTACAGCCGCAGCGTTGTCGGTTGAGAAGGATCCAGTGACCTTAATTTATGCGGCCGCCAAAGTGTGTGCGCAGTTTGAAGACGTTGTATTTCTGCATTGGGGCGCCGCAGGTTCGGCTTCGTTCGCGGCTCAGCAGGCGATTGCAGAGCTGGGCTTGCAAGACCGCTATTTGCTTTTGGGTTTTGAGCCAGAGGTCGAGCAATTGTTTGCCCCGCTTTCAGTCTTTGTGATGGCCTCGCGCTATGAAGCGTTGGGCAGCAGCGTGCTTGATGCCATGTTGCAAAATGTGCCAGTCGTATCGACCGATGCGGGCGGGTTAAAAGAAACGGTGTGTGCAGGGCGCGGGCTAGTGTGCGCGCCGGGTGATGTGGCGACGATGGCTGCGCATATCGTGTGGATGTTGGCGCAGCCAGAGCAGGCGCAGGCCATGGCCAAAGTCGCCTGCGCTGCGGTGCGCGCCGAGTACGCGGTCGACGGCATGGTAGAGCGTTACCTCAAGGTATACCGTAAGGTACTCGACACACAGGGGCCCGGCCCTTGAGCGCGTGACCTTGTGATGAACAAATGTGCGACTGCTTTTGAGTTTGCGCGGCGGATACCGTGCGGCGTTTGGCGCCGTGCACTTGCTATTTGACGATGGTGCAGCCGTTACCCTAGCACGATGCTAGTGTTGAATTTACTGCGATGGATTGAAAAAAAAGTTCGCACGTTACGGATATTCATTTGTGCAGTCAGCGTTCGATGTACTAGCGCGTGATACGCCGGCATATCAGTCACTTGTGTGATCAATACAAAATCTGGCCCAGAAGAGACTCGGTAGCATTGCAGTACCGCAGTCTCATGCTCCATGGTGCGCTCAAATTGCACTAGGCTTTCAGCCGACTGTATGTCTAGGGTGACCTCAAGGATGGCGGTAAGGGTATTGCCAACTTTGGCCGGATTAACGATCGCAACTTGCTTTTGAATGATGCCCGACTCAGAGAGCCGCCGTACGCGTCGCATGCAGGTAGGTGGCGAGGCATGCACGAGCTCGGCGAGCTCTTGGTTGGTGACGCTGGCATCTTGTTGTAGTTGCTCAAGGATGCGTAGGTCAAGGTCGTCGAGTGCGTCGGTATCCATTGAATAATATTTAAAGATACTAAAATTGCATTAATGAAATTATATTTCATTAAATGTATTTAGTTACTAATAATTGCAAAATCACTTATAAATAGACATAAAATTTCATATTAAATTTGGCACAATATCTACACGACAAGGAGATCTTTATGTGTGGCATTGTGGGTGCAGTCGCTTCAAGAGACATTACGCCGATTTTGCTCGAGGGCCTAAGTCGCCTTGAGTACCGTGGCTATGACTCCTGCGGTGTTGCCGTGTTTGACAACGGCGAGTTGCGCCGCGCCCGCAGCACCGAGCGGGTGGCTGAACTGGCAGACACGATTGCACGCGAGCACATTACCGGGTTCACGGGCATTGCGCATACGCGTTGGGCCACGCACGGTGCCCCCGTTACGCGTAACGCCCACCCACATTTTTCTGGCCTGGGCCAAGAGACTCCCAGCATTACTCTGGTGCATAACGGCATCATTGAAAATCACGAAGAGTTGCGCACCGAATTGCAAGCGGTGGGTTATCTGTTTGAAAGCCAAACCGATACCGAGGTGATCGCGCATCTGGTTCATCACCTGTACCACGGCGACTTACTCGAGACTGTGCAGCAGGCCGTGAAGCGGTTGAAAGGCGCCTACGCGATTGCGGTGTTTTGTCGTGACGAGCCACACCGCATTGTGGCGGCGCGTTACGGGTCGCCACTTGTGATTGGACGCGGACAAACCGAAAACTTTTTGGCCTCGGATGCCTTGGCATTGGCGGGTACGACCGATCAAATTGTGTATCTTGAAGATGGTGATGTTGCTGACTTGCAGCTTGGCAATGTCTGGATCATGGATGCAACGGGTAAGCAGGTCAATCGCAAGATCAATACGGTACAGGTGCATACCGGTGCGGCAGAGCTTGGCCCCTATCGCCATTACATGCAAAAAGAAATTTTTGAGCAACCTCGCGCTGTCGCTGACACGCTTGAAGATGTTGAGTCGATTACCCCTGAAATGTTTGGCGACAAGGCGTACAAGATCTTTAAACAAATTGATCGCGTCTTAATTTTGGCGTGCGGTACAAGCTATTACGCGGGGCTCACCGCGCAATACTGGATCGAGTCGGTGGCAAAAATCCCGGTGTCAGTTGAGATTGCCAGCGAGTATCGATACCGCGACAGCGTGCCTCACGCAAACACTCTTGTGGTCACGATCTCGCAGTCTGGCGAAACGGCCGATACGCTTGCGGCGCTAAAACATGCGCGTTCGCTTGGCATGCAGCACACACTGACGATTTGTAACGTGTCAACGAGTGCGATGGTGCGCGAGTGCGAGCTTGCGTATATTACGCGCGCTGGTGTTGAAATCGGAGTGGCCTCCACCAAAGCCTTTACCACCCAGCTCACGGCGTTGTTCATGCTGACACTGGCCTTGGCTCAGGTGCACGGCCAGTTGACCGAGCAACAAGAGGCCGCACACGTGAAGGCGTTGCGTCACTTGCCAGCGGCGATTAGCGCCGTGCTTGCGCTTGAGCCACAAATTATGGCGTGGGCCGATCGCTTTGCGACCAAAGAAAACGCTCTGTTTTTAGGTCGCGGCATGCATTACCCAATCGCACTCGAAGGCGCACTTAAACTTAAAGAAATTAGCTATATCCATGCTGAGGCCTACCCAGCAGGCGAGCTTAAGCACGGCCCCTTAGCGCTGGTGACCGAGCAAATGCCCGTAGTGACGATTGCACCCAATGATGCGTTGCTAGAAAAGCTTAAGTCGAATATTCAAGAGGTGCGCGCGCG